>JANXNT010000958.1 GCA_025353985.1 Limnoglobus sp. | reverse complement strand
GCACTCATGACCACCGATCCCCGCTTCACCCCGGTCGATGTGCCGGCAGTCGGAGACACCCCCGCGAAGCCGCACCTGATCGTCGCGACCACGGCGGGGTACGTGCTGCGGTTGCCATTCACAAACTACCGTGCGGAGTCGAGCAAAGCGGGCCGCAAGTACGCGAAGCCCGAAGAAAAAGACAAAGTCTGCATGGTGAAGCGGATCGCGGAAGAGACGGGCGTGATACTCGCCACCGCCGAAGGGCGGCTGATCCACTTCCCGCTCGACGAAGTCAACGCACTCGCGGGTGTCGGCAAAGGCGTGATCGGCATCAAGATCGACGAAGGCGACACGTGCATCGGCGGCGCGCTCGTGACCGAAGGCAAAGTCAACGACGCGAATCAGATCACCGTAGAATTTGACTCTGGCAAAGTTGAAGGCTTCCGGCCGGGACTGATCAAACCGCAGACTCGTGGCGGTAAAGGGGAAAAGCCAAGACTACGTAGCCGAATTAAACGAGTGGTACCACGAGATATCGAACTCGCGAACTGGGACGAAGTCGAAGGCCGCGCCCCGCCGAAACCGCGAGATGCCGACAAACCCAACGGTACGTTGTTCGAGTAAAAGCCCCGTTTTTCATACGCAGTTGCTTTGAATAGCCATGACCACACCCGCAACGAAATCGAACTACACGACCAGCGACGACATCCAAGTCCTCGAGGGGTTGGAGCCGGTCCGCGTACGGCCATCGATGTATATCGGCAGCACCGACACGAAGGGGCTTCACCACCTCGTTTGGGAGATCGTCGATAACTGCGTCGACGAGTACATCAACGGTTATGCCGATCACATTCACGTGACGTTGCACAAAGGCGGCGACTCGATCACGGTGCAAGACAACGGCCGTGGCATCCCGATCGACCTGCACCCGAAGTTCAAGATTTCCGGCCTCGAACTCGTGCTCACGAAGTTGCACGCCGGGGGCAAGTTCGGCAATAAAGACTCCAACTACTTCTACTCCGGCGGGCTTCACGGCGTCGGCGCGTCGGTCGTCAATGCCCTTTCCAAGAAGCTCGTTGCGAACGTGAAGCGCGATGGCTTCGAGTACACGCAGTCGTTCTCGAAAGGCATACCGACGACGAAGCTCGAGAAGGTCGGGCCGTTTCGTGGGCACGGGACGTCGATCCACTTCCGCCCCGACGACACGATCTTCCGCAACACGCATTTCGACGCCGACGTGATTCGCGTTCGCCTCGAAGACATGACGTACATCCATAGTGGATTGAAGGTCACGTTCAAAAATGAAATCACCGGCGAGACGTTCGAACTCGCGAACCCCGCTGGCCTGCCCGCGTTCCTCGCCAAGCTCATCGCCGACGCGCAGAAGCCGACCGTCACGCAGGCGATATTCTCCGCCGTGCGCTCGACCGGCGAGCGGATCGAAATCGCGCTGCAATGGACCGAATCGACCGACGAAACCTTCCGCTCTTACGTCAACGGTATCCGCACCGCCGCCGGTGGCACGCACGAAAACGGGCTGAAGGCGGCGATTCGCAAGGCGATCAACAACTACATCGACACGCACGACGAAGCCAAAAAATCGACGAAGGGCCTGAAAATCACTGCCGACGACATTCGTGAAGGCATCGTGGCGGTGCTGTCCGTGTTCGTCCAAGAACCAATGTTCCAGGGGCAAACGAAGGAAAAACTCAACAATCCAGAACTCGAAGCGACGATCGATAACTTCATCCGCCCGGCGATGGAAACGTGGCTCAACAACAACAAGAGCATCGCGGACGACATCGTTGGCCGGATCGTGCTTTCGGCGAAGGCACGGCAAGCTTCGCGCGAGGCCGCACAGGTCGTGCGGAAAACGCCGGGCAGCCGACGCGGGAGCCTGCCTGGGAAGCTCGCCGACTGCAAAGCGACCGACCTCGGCGAGAGCGAACTGTTCATCGTCGAAGGCGACTCGGCAGGCGGTTCGGCGAAGCAAGGCCGCAACAACAAGACGCAAGCCGTACTTCCGCTACGCGGCAAAATCCTGAACGGCGAAGACCTCTCGACCGCGAAAGTGCTTCTGAACCAGGAGCTTTCGGACCTCGTCAACGCGATCGGCACCGGGGCGGGCGACAAGTTTCACTACGACGGGCTGCGTTACGGGAAGATCATTTTGCTGATGGACGCCGACGCGGATGGCTGCCACATCTGCGCGCTGATCCTCGATTTCTTCTTCCGCCACGCGATCGAACTCATCCGCAAAGGGCACATCTACATCGCGCAACCACCGCTGTACCGGATCGACGTGGCGAAGGAAACCTTCTGGGCGAAAGACGACGAACACAAGGAAGAAATCATCGCGGGGCTAAAGGGCCGCAAGCACGACATCACGCGATTCAACGGCCTCGGCGAGATGCCGTTCCGCGTACTGTCGCAAACGACGCTCGACCCAAAATCGCGCAAATTGTTGAAGGTCGAGATCAGCGAAAACATCGACGCACACAACACGTTCAAAGATCTGCTAGGGAAAGACGCCGAACCCCGCTACGAGTTCATCATGCAGAAGGCGGGGCTAGCCAACCTCGAAGAGCTGGACGTGTAGGATTATTCGGCCGGAATGTGGGTTTTGCGTCGCGTCTCGAAGACTCGCCACGACTCCCTCGCTAGCGCTTCGGGCTAACAATTCCCGTTGAGGCTATTCGTCGTCTGGGGAACGATGTTTGGTCATTGTCACGACGTTGCCTTTGCCGTGATAGGTGACGTTGGACATGAAGCTGCGGATCATGAGCAGGCCGCGACCGCAGGGGCGTTCGAGGTTTTCGATGGCGGTCGGGTCGGGCACATCTTCGGGGCAGAAACCGTCGCCTTGGTCTTCGATGCGGATGTCGAAACGATCGGGGATTACGGAGTAGCGGACGAACACTTTCTTGTCCGGGTCGAGTTGGTTACCGTGTTTGATGGCGTTGACGAGGGCTTCTTCGAGGGCTAATTCGATGTGGAATAAGTCCCGGTCGCCGAATTGGTTGGATTGTAGCGCCTCTTTGATTTCCCCCTGAATCCGGCGAACTTCGCCCAACTCACTGGGAACCGTGAGGTCGGTCTGAACGGGGGTTGGCATGGCGGCCACCAAGGGACAAGGCGGGGCACTCGCCCCGCCGCGAGAGTTTTAGAACGAGCTGAGGCCGATCTGTTCGTCCTTGACGATTTTCAGCATCTTGTCCAGCTTCGTGAGCGTGAAGATTTCCAGGATCGTCTTGGAAATCTCGCACAGCACGAGCTTGCCACCGACCTGCGCGAGCCGCTGGTGGAGGCGAATCAGTTTGCCGAGCGCGGCCGACGACATGAACTCGACGTTCGAGAAGTTCAGCAG
>JANXNT010000781.1 GCA_025353985.1 Limnoglobus sp. | reverse complement strand
CGGGGCGTCTGCAACCCCGGCACTCAGTCGGCACGTTGCCTTGTCGGGCGGTCATCGCGGCGAGAATCGCCGATACTTCGGCACGTTCCTCTACTGTGGCATGATCGAAAGGATCGTCGCCAACCGGCTTTTGCGGTTCGGGAACGTATCTCCCAACGACAAGGCACACGGGGCAGCGTAGCACGTCGATGCGTTGCCGAAGGCGGGTCAATGCGGCGCGGTTCATTTGAGGTTGTCCAACATGGCCTCGGTGATTCGTCGGCGTGCGTCAGCAACCCGCGAAGCGTCTCGGCGGCGGTCATACCAGTTCGCTCATATCGATGCCCGCAACCATTTTCACGGACGCGGCAAGACGGATTTGAGGGACATCCAACCCGAGTAGTTTGGATTCGCTGTCGGCCGAATCGAGTGCGATTCTCAAATTGCCCGCCAAATTTGCGCGATAGCGGATGTCGCGACGAACTTCGAGGTGATACGCCAACCACGTCGGGCGGTCCCGTTCGACGACTTCGCGAATTTCAACTTCCGCTTTTGAAACGTAAAGATACGCCTGAGACCGGCTGACGCCGTATTGAGACTTGGCAAAAGTGATGACGCTCGGCCGCGACATGCCCGAAAGAAGTTTCTCCATCACTTCTTCGATGCGTACGCGATTGTCGTAACACCGCTTCTGGGTTTTACGCATTGGCTCGACCATAACGTCCCGTGAAATCCGGTTGTGATATTTCCCACAACCATACAGTTGGACTGTCGGGTTGCCTGCATCGCGATGCAACAATGCGTCTGTTGCCGAAGGCGGGTCAAGGCGGCGCGATTCATTTGGGGTTGTCCAACATGGCCTCGGTGAGGGCCAGTCGTTCCGAGAGTTCCGAGACTTGCGCTTCGAGATCGACGACTTGCCACGTTTTCAAACCGAGTTCCAGTAGCTTCGATGCGGCCCGCAAGCGTAGCGAGTCGTCGGCGTGCGTGAGCAAACCGCGAAGCGTGTCGGCGGCGGCGGTCATGCCATCGGCGAGTTTCCCGGCGGCACTGCGAACCGTTGCGGAACGCAATTCGACCACTTGCCGACGAAAGCCCGCATCGGCCATCCGCCGCGTCGCGGTGCGTTCGGCCACGTTGGCCACGGCGGCGGCATCGCGAACGGTCAGGCCACTCGCCAGCGCCGCAGCGAGCGTGTCATCGGCAGAATGTCGGCCACGGTGAGCCACGGTCAGCCACTCCCAACGGGTGCGAGGTATCGGTGAGTATACCCGCAAGCGATTCCGCTTCTTCTTTTAGATGTAAACTAATCCGGTTTTCGTGCCATGGGCTTACAAGGGGGGGGAATGAGTATGTTTCATCGCGGGTAGCGGTTCGAGGATGAGCGTTTTCGCTTCTTTTTATAGGGGCAACTTTGGGCGAACTTCGAGCTTGTTTTCAAGGGGTGAGTGATTTGCCATCGAACGAACCCGTGGCACTTGCGATCATCGCTCGAATC
>JANXNT010000779.1 GCA_025353985.1 Limnoglobus sp. | reverse complement strand
CTTGCGTTCGCGTTCGAGCAACGCCCGCCGACTGACGATCAGGTTGCGGTCGTGAATATCGACCTCAATCACTACGCACTTCAGCTTCTGGCCGATGAATTGTTCGGGTTGTTCGACGCGGTAGAGGTCGGCTTGGCTGATCGGCATGAACGCCTTGATACCGTTGACTTCGACCATCAGCCCAGTCTTGTTTTTGTTGACATCGGTAACGCGGGCTTCGACGATCATGCCGAGCGAAATGCCGGACCAATCTGTCACGGCCTGGACCGCACCGCCGAGCGTCAGCACGAGCAGCCCGTTCGCAGAGTCGTAGCGTTCGATCATGAATTCGACTTCGTCGCCGATCTTCGGATAGTTGCCCTCGAACTCCTGGATCGCGAGCACGCCCTGGCTGCGGCCACCGGGTACGTCGAGGAACACATCCTTGCCGTGGATGCTGAGTACGCGGCCCTTTTTGCGTCCACCGACGGCTTTCTCGGTCGGATTTTCGGGCGAATCGAGCGGTGGCAGTTCGGCCATCGCGGACATTGCCGCGTTCAGTTCGGCTTCGATGTCTTTGTCGAGGTCGCGCTTGTTCGGCTTGTAGCTATCGAAATCGCGTACCGCGTTCTGCGGTGGGTTCTTGGCGTTATCTTGCGGGGGCTTGTCGCCGCGTTGCTTGTCGCCACGCTGCCACTTCTCCGGGATCGGCTTGCCACCGGGCCGCGGCGCACCGGGTTTCGGCGCGGCGCTGAACCCCGTCGTATGCACGGGCTTCGGAGCAGCGTCGGGCTTCGCAGCCGGCGTTTCGGGTGTCGGGGTAGGTAGCGTTTCGGGCAGTGGCTCGGTCGACATTCCATCATCCTCGGAGAAACCTCTTGCACGGAGGTATCGGTATGAATTATGGGCCATCTGCGGAACTGACAACCGATCTCGCAAACGAATGCGTGCCGAACGTCGCGATCCTCTCTACCATTCATTACATGACCCCACGCAACAAGCGATTATTCTTGGCCGCAAAAGCCATCCTTGCGCTGGTCATTATCGTCGCCGTGGGGCGTCATTTTAAGAACACGCTAACGAATCACGCCGTTAGTTTCGATACCGTATTCGACCGTTGGTGGAAGTGGATTCCCGTCGGCTTGCTCTACCTCGGCACGCATACGACGTGGGGCACGTTCTGGTGGATGCTCATGCGCCGTCAGGGCGTAAACCTCAGTTGGAAGCTCGGGTTACGCACGTATTTCGTCAGTCAGTTCGGGAAATACGTGCCGGGTAAAGCGTGGGTTTTGGTCGTGCGGGCGGGGCTGTTGCGTTCGGTGCCGGGTGCGACGCCACTCGTGGTCGGTGTCACGTCGGCTTACGAGACGATCGTTTCGATGGCGTCCGGGTCGATCCTCGCGGGCTTGCTGGTTCCACTCACGGGCATTGGGGGCGAATACACCAACGGGCGCGGGCCATTTCTGATTGCGGTAGCGGGGCTGCCCGTCGGCTTGTTCCTGCTCATCCGCCTGATTAACCGCATCGGCCGAAGGCGTTACGGGCAAGATGTCCATCTCGTCCACAATCCGCCGGTGGGCCTACTGTTGTTCGGGTTGGTGCAGGCCGCGTTCGGCTGGTGCCTGCTGGCGCTCAGCGTCCGGCTCGCCGTCGAGGCCGTGGTGCCAGGCATCGATGCTGCGACGTTTGCGGACCTCGGCGGCGATCTCGCAACGATTGCCGTTTCGTACGTCGTCGGTTTCGTCGTACTCGTCGCGCCCGGCGGGTTGGGGCCACGCGAATATCTGTTGTCGGAAATTTTCGCGATACGCCTCGCCGGTGCAACGCCAAACCCCGCCACGCAAGCGGTGCTGTTCGCGATCATGCTGCGGTTAGTCTGGACGACGTTCGAAGTCGCGGTCGCCGGTTCGGCGTATCTGTTCGGTCGGACTTTGGCAAAACCGGAAGAGGCGAAACCATGACGCGCGTGGCACCGAATCCGAATCTGCTCTCGCTCGTCGTGCCCGTTTACAACGAAGTCGAGAGCCTGCCCGCGCTGGTGGCCGAGATTGCCAATGCAACGAAAGACATCGGCCGCACCGTCGAGATTCTTTTCATCGACGATGGCAGCAACGATGGTTCGTGGGAGGTCATTCGCGATCTGTCTGCAAAATTTCACATGGTGCAAGGCTATCGCTTTCGGCGAAACTTCGGCAAAGCGGCCGCGCTCTCCGCAGGTTTCAAAATCGCGTCCGGTTCGATCGTGATGACGCTCGATGCCGACTTGCAAGACGACCCGAGCGAGATTCCACGCTTCCTAGCGGCGATCAATACCGGAGCGGATGTCGTGTGCGGCTGGAAGAAAATTCGCTACGATCCGTGGCACAAAGTCTTCCCGAGTCGCGTCTTCAACGGCCTCGTCTCGTGGCTCACTAGCGTAAAGTTGCACGATCATAATTGCGGCTTCAAAGCGTATCGTGCGGATGTCATTCGCGAAGTGAAAGTCTACGGCGAACTCCACCGCTTCGTGCCCGTTCTCGCGGCCGCCGAAGGTTTTCGCTGCGAAGAACTCGTCATACACCATCGCGCGCGCAAGTACGGCTATTCCAAATTCGGGGCACGCCGGTTCCTGAAGGGGTTCATCGATCTCATCGCCGTCTGGTCCCGCACGACGTTCGGCAACCGCCCGATGCACGCCTTCGGTACACTCGCGATTATGCTGGCGTTCTTCGGTGCGATCACCTGGATTGCCACGATGTTCGTGCCGCTCGGCAGCGTCTTCGGGCCGTTCGTTTCGATGCTGTCGTTTCTGTCGTTCATCCTCGCGGGGCAATCGGCATTCACCGGCATCTCTGCCGAGATGGCGCTCGCTCGATCCGCACCCGATGCACCGTATCGGATTTCCGAAACCGTCCCTGCACGCGAAGCCACCCCGTAATGATTTCCACGACCGACCCGACCCGCGCGTTACGCCAATCGATCTATCTCGTACTCGGTGCGATGGCCCTTGCGGTAGCCACGGCGAAGATCGTCGGCGCGGAGAACGTCTACGAACCGAGCCGCTACAAACCGCTGGCCACGCAGTTCGATGCCACTCGCGCTGATACACCTGTACGTGTGTGGCCCGAGAAAAGACCCGAGCCGACGCTGATGTTCGGCTCGAACGATCGGTCGCGCTGGGCGACCGTGCGGGCCATCGTCGAGAACGGCACCTACGTCATCGGCAAACGGGCAAATTTCACCCACACCGCCCCGCCGTACGGCGATAGTGGCATCATCTTCGAAGAGTCGTACAACTCGATCGATAAGGTGATGGACCCCGCTACCGGCGAGTTTTATTCGAGCAAACCGCCGCTGTTCGCCACGCTGCTCGCGGGGGAATATTGGCTGCTCCACAAACTGTGCGGGCTATCGATCGACCGCGACCGCTGGCTCGTCGTCGGCATCATACTCATCACGATCAACGTCTTGCCGTTTGCGCTGTATTTGTTCTTATTGGCGAAACTGATCGAGCAATATGGCCGTAGTGATTTCGGCAAACTGATCACCTTTGCGGTAGCGGCATTCGGGACGTTCGCGATCACGTTTTCATCGACATTAAACAACCACACGCCCGCGATTTTCTGCACGCTGTTCGCAATCTATCCGCTACTGCGCTTCGAATCGCCGACGAAACGCGATCTCTTTCTGAGCGGCCTGTTCGCCGGGCTGACCGCGACATTCGAGCTACCCGCCGCTGCATTTGCGGGCGGCCTCGGCTTGCTGTTATTGATGTCGCGATTCCGCCAAACGTTGACGTACTTTCTGCCGGGGTTGGCGATACCGATCGTCGCGCTCCTTGCGTGCAACGTCATCTCGATGGGCAAAATCACCCCCGCCTACGGCGAATTCGGCGGACCGTGGTACAACTTCGGCGGCAGCCACTGGCTGAAACTCAAGGAGCCAGTGCGGCCGCGCGGCATCGACTTCAACAGCGAATCGACACCCGTTTACGCGATGCATTTGCTCGTCGGCCATCACGGTTGGTTCAGTCTCACGCCGGTCTGGCTCGTCGCCGCCTGCGGGCTGATCGGCCAAGCCCGGCGCTTCCGAGAATCGACTCTCAGCAAGCTCGCCGCGCTAACGATTACCGTCTCGGTGGTGGTCTTCGCGTTTTATCTCACGCGATTCCAAAGCTACAACTACGGCGGAAACACGAGCGTCGCACGCTGGCTCATTTGGCTCTCGCCACTCTGGCTAATGGGCCTGCTCCACGGCGTCGACCGCATCGCCGATTCCAAACGCTGGCGATTCGCCATCGTGGTGCTACTCGCATTCTCCGTGCTATCCGTGTTCTACCCCGCATGGAACCCCTGGCGAAACCCCTGGATCCTGCAACTCTGCGAGCAACTGGGCTGGGTGCGATATTAAGCCGATTCGTTTAGCCGCGCCGAGTAGGCTCTGCGTAGCGAAGCGCGGGGCGGAAATTCTTCGAACCATCATGCAGTCCGAGTGTGCCTTTCCTCATCGGGATCTCTGTCTCCAACACGATTTCTGGGAGTCAAAAAGTTTTCGCTTAAATGACGTAAGTCGATATTCGTACTGTGCACGAACGTACTCAAAAGTGCGCGCAAATGACCCAAAAAGGGCGCGCAATGACCCAAAAAGGGCGCGCAATGACCCAAAAAAGGCGCATATGGTCGCGAAAAGGACGGTACTTCCGGCGAGTGCTTGCCGAGGAGACATCGACGTAAGAGATGACAGGATCACAGAATACCGCAAAATCGCCGCCAACCGATCAGCGATTTGCGATCAAAAAAGGGGCTTATTGAGACGAAAAAACACGAAAAACACGGTTTTAAAACTTTTGCAATTTGAACTTACGTCAATTGTGAGAGAGTGAAATTGGCTTAAACTCGCGTCGCATAAAGCACTTTCGACCCACCCTGCCCCGGCAACGACAGAGTCAATCCGCCATCCGGCCCATTAACGACAACCGAGCCGCCAGGGTGGCCGGCGGCGTGTGCGGCCAGAATTGCCTCAAGCGATTGCACGATCGCGACGCAGTTGCGATCCGCAGAGAGGTCGTTGTAACGGAGTGCCTTCGCGGCTTGCAATCGTGCTTCTCGCTCGCTTTTCGGGCCGCCGTACTCGACGCACGCGACTTCCTCGAAGAATCGCCGGATCACCTCGACGCCGTACCCGCGCTGCGAGCGTTCGCCCCACGGCTCGGTGAACGTGCCGTTGTAGTGGTAGTTCGGCGTGTACTTAAACTCTGCCGGCGAACGGCCTTCGACAGTCAGTTCGACGCCCCGTTTCCTTTGGTGGGCAAGCCAAATACCGTTGTCGAAGCGGAACTGCACTTCCTGATCGACGTAGCCAGGGAAGTTATCGGGCGTCACCCAACTCGTGTGAATATCGAACGCCGCCTCACGTTGATCCGGGTGCGTGTAGACCACCTGCAACTGCACGGAATCCCACGTCGGGCCGTTCGCAGGGCCAGCGATACCGCGTTGGCCGGTTGCCGAAATGCGCGACAATTTCCACGCATCGCCGAAGCTGAAGTCGATGAGTTTCAAGTAATGCACCGCAACGTACGTGCCGGGATTGCGCCCGATCAGCCACTCGGCGAATTGCCCCGTCGCAATCGATTTCGGTTCGAGCAAGGAACAGTAACCGTTGTTAATGTGCTGCAAATTGCCATCGAGAACGTGCGTCCGCAACTTCTTATGATCCGGATCGAGCAACTTGTGGTAAACGACTTTCGCAAGCACGCC
>JANXNT010000718.1 GCA_025353985.1 Limnoglobus sp. | reverse complement strand
AATTCGATCCCGTTCGCTTACCGCAACAAGCTCATCGGCTCGATAGTTCGCACCGAGCGGAGCGCGACCAGCCCGGCGAGGAGTGCCATGCCGAGCGTGATGATGGCGGCCCCGACGAGGACTTCCGGGCGCAATATCACTTGCGTACCCGCCGTTTCGGCACCGAACTTCAAGAGCATCACAATTGGGTACGCCACGACGATGCCGAGGATGCCGATCCAGAACGCTTGTGCGATCACCATGCCGTAGACTTTGCTGCGCGGGATGCCGAGCGCCAAAAGTGTGGCGATCTCTTTCGCGGACGCAATCGTGGCGGCGTACAACGTTTGCATCGTCACGACGGCCCCGACTGCTAATCCCAGCAATGCCGCGTATCCGATGGCGATCCCCGCTTTCGTACGCAACAGCCAGTATAACCGCGAACTTACGGAGAATTCGTTGGCGGTCATCACGGTCATTTCGGGGTATTCCTCGCGCAGTTCCTTCGCCAAAGCGTTGGCGCGTTCTTGCGTGTCGCACTGTGCAATGAAGTACTTCGTGTGGTCGGCGGGCAGAAGTGCGCCCATCAATTCGCTGGCGGTGTAGTGCGAACACAACACCCAGGGTGCGGCGAGGCTTTTCAGGCCGCGCACGATGCCGACGAGCCGAACTTCGCGCCCGTTGATCTTCGCGGTGTCGCCGGTTTCGCGCATGCCCATCTTCTCCAAGTCGGATTCGTCCATCACGATGGCGAATGGTTCGGTGAGTGCTGTGCGCAAATTGCTATCCAGCACATCGGACGCCCCCGCAGGCCCCGCGTGGCCGAGCAGGAAGCACAGGTCGGTGCCGCCGTTGGGCTTCTGGAAATTGGCGAAGTGCGCAATGTACGGCTCCGGTGGCATCACGCCGGGCCGTTCGCCGATCCGCCCGATGTGGCTCACCGGAATCGGCTGCCCGAGATCGACCGCTTTGACATCCTTGGAGCCGACCCAGACATTTCGCGGATCGGTATGGTCGAGCGGGGTCGATGTGATCGTGAACAACCCGAGCATCAGCCCGAATTGCAGCGCCATCAGCACAGCCGAGAACGCAACCGCCCCAACGCCCGCCGCATAGCGGCTCTTTTCGTGCCAGAGTGTTTGCAGTGCGTAGGACATTGGTCTGCTGGGGAACGCGTATCGGTTGTAGTGCGAGTCCTTCAGTATACGTTTTTCGGGATGGTTCACGCAGCGGAAACAGATACTTCCTGGAAAGGCGAAAACCTCCGTGTCGGTTCTGGTCTTCGGTCCTGAAAGGATCGCTCACGTAGCCCATGGTGGTACCATGGACGGGGGCCGCACCCATTTGCATTGTGCCTGATTGCGTCGCGTCTCGAAGACTCGCCACGACTGGTTTTTTGGGGTATTTGTCCCCGCCCCATGGTATCACCATGGGCTGAAAGAGCGACACCTTCAGTGTCGGGGTGCTTTCTTCGGTCCTGAAAGGATCGCTCACGTAGCCCATGGTGGTACCATGGACGGTGGCCGCACCCATTTGGATTGTGCCTGATTGCGTCGCGTCTCGAAGACTCGCCACGACTGGTTTTTTAGAGTATTTGCCCCCGCGCAGGCTAAAGACCTGCGGCTACCAGAATAAAAAAAGAACGGATACTTCGTGAAGTTCTGTTGCAGGCATCCGATTTTGGCGCACCCGATCGAACAATCATTTATGCCTGAACGCGGTCTAGCGTCGCGTTTCTAGAATCGGTAGAATCGGAAAGTAGAGAGATTTTTCACACGGCCAACGGGAGAAGGCGTCATGAGGACGATGATCGGGTTATTGTGGGTGGCGGCTTTCGCTATCCCGTTCACGGGCGTTGCGTTGGCCGCACCCGTACCGGAACTGACGGAAGAGCAACTCAAGGAAAAAGCGCTCAAAATCAACAAGGAAACGAAAACGGTCGAAGATGCCGATGTTCGGTTGAAGGAATTGATCAAGGATAAAGCGGGTACGGCGAAGCTCGTCAAAATGGCGGTCAAGCTGCAAAAAGCCTCGAAGGAAAGCGAGAAGCCGTTCCGCTTCTATGCGGGTCTCGTGTTGGCAAAGGCGGCACAGAACGTCAAAGATCACGAAGCGGCCGACCTCTTTTACAAGTTCTGCACAGAGACCGCACTCGACGATTTGCAATCGAGCGAACTCATCATGCGTGCGGTCGAGAACCAACTCGATTACCTGGTCACGCGCAAGAAACACGATGAAATCGTCGAGCTTTGCCAAAAGGTACTCGATTACAAAGGCGACGACTCGCTCTCGCAGTTCAAGCTCGTGTACGTCACGGAACAGTTGCTCGTTGCGACGGCCCGCAAAGGCGATATTAAAGTTGCGGTCGAGAAGGCCGACGAACTCGTGAAGAAATTCGATGGCAACTGGTACTTCATTCAACTGAAAGCACGTATCCAGCGCGAAGGCGAAAAGTACGATGACGCCATCAAAACGTACGAAGAAAGCATCGAGGCGCTGGACAATAACGAAGACCTAAAGAAAGACCAGAAGGCACGGTTCACGCGGAATATGCGCTACATTATTAGCGGCATTCACATCGAAGCGAAGCAGATCGACAAAGGCACCGAGATCCTGCGTACGCTCGTGAAAGAGAACCCGGACGTGGCAACTTACAAGAACGATCTCGGCTTCGTGATGGCGGACAACGACAAGAATCTCGACGAGTCCGAGAAACTGATTCGCGACGCGATTGCGCAAGATTTGAAGGAACGCGAAAAGCTTGCCGACGAAGGTAAGCTCGATAAGGAACTCGCGAAGAAGCCGAACTCGGCGTACATCGACAGCCTCGGCTGGGTGCTTTACAAGAAGAAGGATTACGTCGAAGCATTGAAGCAACTCAAAGACTCGATCGGCACCGACGACGAGGAAAGCAACCACATCGAAATCTGGGACCACGTCGGCGATTGCCTGCTGGCGATGGGCAACAAGAAGGAAGCCCTCGAGACGTTCCAGAAGGCACTGAAAATGGAAGACGAAACGAAAAAGGACGGCGAACGCCGCAAGAAAGTGACCGAGAAGATCAAGAAGCTGAAAGCCGAGACGACCGAAAAGTAGTCGGGTCGCAGCCTGTCATCCCAACGGGATTTCAGCGATTAGCCATGGGTCGCGGCTTCCGCGCACCCAGGGAACACTTTTGTTTGATCCTCCCCACACGATTTCGCAGAGTCAATAAGTTTTAGTCGATTTGACGTAAGTCGGAATTGTGTGGTGTGCACGGACGTACTCAAAAGTGCGCCTAAATGACATAGAAGTGCGCCGAAATGACATAGAATTGTCGCTTCCGGTCGATTTTTGGTCGCATTGTGACCCAAAAAGGACGGTACTTGCGCCGAGTGCCAATCGAATGACCATCGACGCAAACCGTGACATTAGTGTGAGTTGCGGCAAAAATGAGCGAAACGCATCCGCGATTTGCGATCAAAAAGTGACATTTTGAGATGAAAAAACACCCGAAAAACCGGTTTTGGAGCGTTCGCAATTCGGACTTACGTCGATTATGAGAGCGTGAAAACAGGCACTACCGTCAAATTCGTAGGCTACCAGGCCACTCGTGATTGAGGAACCGAAATGCGATTCGTATTGTTCGCACTAATTCTATCAACGCCGGCGTTTGCCGCCGAGCGCGTGCCGTTGGAGTACGCCCCGACCCCGGTGGATAACCCACTCAAGGGGTTGGTGCCCTACGAGACCAACGCACGGGATCCCTTTCCGCACTCGCTTGAGTTCAATTACCTGGCGTACTCGGCGATGGTGAAAGGCTACGATGAATTCGACTGGAAACCGATGGAGACGATGCTCGACCGCATGGCCTCACGCGGCCATCAGGCGGTGTTCCGCATCTACCTCGAGTATCCAGGCAAGAAGGGCATCATCCCCGAGTTCCTCGTGAAAGACGGGCTGAAGGTACACAAGTGGCTGTATACCGAGACGCAACCGGAGCCACCGGCCCCCATCGAAACGCCCGACTACGAAGACAAAAACCTGCGGAAGTCTTTCAAAAACTTCATTTCCGCACTCGGAAAGAAGTACGATGGCGACCCACGCATCGGTTTCATCACGGCCGGGTTACTCGGCACGTGGGGCGAGTGGCATACCTACCCAAAGGACGAACTATTTGCGAGCAAAGCCGTGCAAACCGAGGTGATGGACGCCTACGAAACCGCGTTCAAAATCACGCCCGTGCTGTTGCGGTATCCGGTGGGCGAGAAAGACGAGCAGAAGGCCCCGAACGCCAAACGGACGTTCGGCTACCACGATGATTCGTTCGCCTGGGGAACCCTCGACACGGGTAAAAACAACGACGACTGGTTCTACATGGCTTCCCTCAAAGCCGCCGGGCCAGTGGCGATGGAGAAATGGAAGTCGCAACCGATCGGCGGCGAGATCCGCCCAGAAGCGTGGGGCAAAGTCTTCGACGAAAAACCCGGCAACAAGCAGATACAGAACTTCCGCAAGTGCGTAGACGAAACACACGTGAGCTGGCTGATGGACAGCGGGATGTTCGAGAAGAAGCAAAAGCCGGATCGGATCAAGCTGGCCAAAGAGCAGGTGCAGCGAATGGGCTACGAATTCCACGTACCCGGCGCGACAATCGGC
>JANXNT010000684.1 GCA_025353985.1 Limnoglobus sp. | reverse complement strand
CGCCGGGTTTTGCCTGGTTGCGGGCGGCTTTCTTGACGTCGGCGACGCTGAGTGCGGGGATGTCTACGGCGCTGATCTTGCGGTAGTCGCGGAGTTTCGCGCGGGCGCGGGTCAGGAGTGCGCCGATCGAATTGATGGGGGTGGCGGTCTCGGTGCTGATCTCTTCGTAGGTGCGGCCTTCGAGGTAAAATAGCCGTACGATCTCGCGTTCGCGGCCCGAGAGTTTCCGCAAGAGTTGGTTCACTTCTTCGAGGCGTTCGATGCCTTTTGCTTCTGCGAGCGATTCGAATTCGTCGGTGTCGCTGGTCTTCGTTTGCTTCGTGTCGCCGCGCCGGATGGCGTCTTTGACGGTTTGGCGGCGCGTGAGTTCGTGAACGCAAATGCGACGTGCCACGACCGTGAGATACGTTGCAAGGCTGGAGAGGCCGCGAAACTGCCGTAGCACTTTGTAATCGTCGGCGATGATTTGCAGCATCACTTCGGAAGCGATATCTTCGACGTCTTCGGGGCTGACGCGGGCGCTTCGCAGGTGGGCCGAGTAATGGATCGCGTGATAGATCAATGTGAGATAACGGTCGACGAAGTCGTTCCACGACCCCGGATCTTTCCGCAAGCATCGCTGTAACAGTTCGCGATCGACCGGTGTCAGTGCCACGTGATTAGCCCCTCAAGCGACGGACGAAGGGACTTCAGCCGCCTATCACAGAGTAGCGTCCAAACCGCTTTGGCTCAACGGTTCTACCGAAAACTTCTACAAAAGTAGCGAAACGACGAACGGAACGATCCGAAAAGAAAGTGCGACCGCATATGTCGATTCCCTTGTTGGCGGGCGATATTCACGATGATGCGCTGCGGGCGAACGTTCACCCGGCGGGTCGTGTGAACCCGACGCCGGCGGTTCGCTATCAACTCGTGGTGATCGGCGCGGGGCCGGCCGGTTTGGTGGCGGCGGCCGCGGCGGCGGGGCTGGGTGCGAAAGTTGCGCTCGTCGAACGCGACCTTATGGGCGGTGACTGCCTGAACGTCGGCTGCGTGCCATCGAAAACGCTAGTTCGTGCAGGAAAAGCCGCTGCCGAAGTTCGCCGCGCGAAATCGTTCGGCATCGATGCGGGTGAAGCCCACATCGATTTCGCTGCTGTCATGGCGCGGGTGCGTAAGGTGCGTGCGGAACTGTCGCCGGTCGATTCGGTGGAGCGCTTCACGAAGCTCGGCATCGACGTGTTCTTCGGCGACGGGCGCTTCACGGGGCGGGATTCGCTCGAAGTGGCGGGCGCGAAACTCCGCTTCGGGCGGTGCATCATT
Organism: Limnoglobus sp.; assembly: GCA_025353985.1. GTDB lineage: Bacteria > Planctomycetota > Planctomycetia > Gemmatales > Gemmataceae > Limnoglobus. The sequence goes on along the minus strand of JANXNT010000684.1, from coordinate 3,516 downwards.
GCCACCGGTACGCGGGCCGAAATCCCCGAATCTCTCGTGCTCGGTTCCGTAGCGCGATTCACGAACGAATCGGTTTTTACATTGACTTCGCTCCCGAAACGCTTGCTGATTGTCGGCGGCGGACCGATCGGGTGCGAACTCGGGCAGACGTTTGCGCGGCTCGGTGCGAAGGTCACGCTGATGACGAAAGGCGGGCGGATTTTGCCGCGCGAAGATGCCGATGCGGCGGACATCGTGGCGAACGCACTGCGCGAAGATGGCGTCACAATTTGCGAAGTCGCCGAACCGGCATCGTTCGATGCGGTGCTGATTGCGGCGGGGCGAAAGCCGAACGTGGAGAGTTTGAACTGCGAAGCGGGAGGCGTGATCTTCGACGCGAAAGCGGGCGTCACCGTCGATGATCGCTTGCGGACGACGAATCCGCAGATCTTCGCCGCCGGTGATGTTTGCTCGCTCGGCTATCGCTTCACACATGCCGCCGATGCGATGGCACGGATGGCGGTGCAGAACGCGCTATTCCCGAGCCGTGCGAGTGCTGCGAAACTGATTATGCCGTGGGCGACGTACACCGAACCCGAACTGGCACGGGTGGGGCTTTCCGAAGCCGAAGCGAAAGAGCGCGGAGTGCCTGTCAACGTCTATCTGCATCGCTTTGAAGAGACGGATCGCGGCGCAACCGATGGCGCGACGGGCTTGGCGAAAATCCTCACCGCGAACGGCACCGACCGCATCGTCGGCGCGACCGTCGTCGGCCCGCACGCCGGTGAGATCGTCGGTACGCTCAGCGTGCTGATGCAGAATCGCATCGGGCTAAAGCGGCTCGGGAGCACGATCTTTCCGTACCCCACGTACACCGAAGTGCTGAAGAAAATCGCCGACCAATTTAACCGCACCCGCCTAACGCCGACCGCAAAATGGGCACTCGGCACCTGGCTGAAGTGGATGCGATAATGACCACCGTTAATGTGGCTTCGCACCTCGCGCTCATGGCAGCGACTTCCCCGGATCGCGTGGCCGTCCGCGAGCCGCACGCGCGCGGCCGCATGTCGATGACGCTTCGCGAACTGCACGAAGAATCCGATGCACTCGCGCACGGCCTGGGCCATCTCGGCATCGGGGCGCAATCGCGGGTGGCGCTGATGGTGCCGCCGAAGCTCGAATTTTTCACGCTCGCGTTTGCGCTGTTTAAACTCGCGGCGGTGCCGGTGATGATCGACCCCGGAATGGGCGTCAAAAACGTCGGCACCTGCCTGCACGAAGCCGAACCGCTGGCGTTCGTCGGCATCCCCAAGGCACACGTCGCACGCCGGTTGTTCGGTTGGGCGAAACGATCGCTGCGCACGACCATCAACGTCGGCACGGGCCGGTTCTACTGTCACTGGTCTATCAGCGAACTCGTCGCCGAGGGAAAGAGCGCCGGGCCGTTCGTGTCGCCGGTGGTTTCCCCCGACGACATGGCCGCGATTTTGTTCACCAGCGGCAGCACTGGCATCGCGAAGGGCGCGGTTTACACGCACGGCATTTTCTCGCAACAAGTGCAAATGCTGAAATCGACGTACGGCATTCAACCCGGCGAAATCGACCTCTGCACGTTCCCGCTGTTCGCACTATTCGGCCCCGCGCTCGGGATGACGTGTATCATCCCCGATATGAACCCCGCTCGCCCCGCCACGATCGATGCCGCCAAAACCATCGCGACCATCGAGCAATTCGGCGTGACGAACCTGTTCGGCTCCCCCGCCGTCATCCGTCGCCTCGGCGATTATGCCAACCAAAACCGTACGAAGACGCTCCCCACGTTGCGCCGCGTACTCTCGGCGGGGGCACCCGCCTCGGCACCGGTTATCGAACGCTTCGTGAATCTCCTCGCGCCCGGCGTGCAGTTGTTTACGCCGTACGGCGCGACCGAATCGTTACCCGTTGCGAACATCGGCAGCGACGAAATTTTAAGCGAAACGCGGCACCTGACCGATGCGGGCCACGGCATCTGCGTCGGCCGACCCGTGGCGGGGATGACGGTCCGCATCATCGGCATTCGCGACGATGCGATTGCCGAATGGAATGACGCACTCTGCGTGCCACAGGGCACCATTGGAGAGATCGTCGTACGCGGGCCGGTCGTCACGAAAGCCTATTTTCGTAGGCCAGACGCGACGAAACTCGCGAAGATCGTCGATCCGCACACGGGCGAGATATTACACCGCATGGGCGACGTTGGCTACTTCGATGCAACCGGGCGGCTCTGGTTTTGCGGGCGGAAATCGCACCGCGTCGAGACGCCGTACGGCACGCTGTTCACCGACCAAATCGAGCCGATGTTCAACACCGTCGAAGGCGTTTTCCGCACTGCACTCGTCGGCATCGAACGGCAATGCACAACCTACCCGGTGATCTGCGTCGATACTCCCGCTCGCGGTATGGCGTGGGTGAATTTGGAAGCCACACTGGGCCTACGGGCGATGGAAATTGACCCGGTGAACCCGATCGTCGCGTTCCTGCGTTACCCCGGTTTCCCCGTCGACGTTCGGCACAATTCGAAGATTTTCCGCGAGAAACTCGCAGTGTGGGCGTCCCGTAAGTTGGGGCGCACTTGGAAAGGCACGCCAGTATGAAAGCACTCGTCACCGGTGGCGGTGGATTTCTCGGCGGGGCCGTCGTGCGGGCGCTGTTGGCGCGCGGCGACAAAGTCCGCTCGCTTACGCGGTCGTTGTATCCGTGGCTCGGCGAGATCGGCGTTGAGCAAACCGGCGGCGATTTGACGGACCTCTGCGCCGTCGAACGTGCCGTGGCGGGGTGCGATGTCGTGATTCACGTGGCCGCGAAAGCGGGCGTCTGGGGTCGGTACGCGGACTACATCGCCACGAACGTGACGGGCACCGCAAACGTCATCGCGGCGTGTCGTTCGCAGGGTGTGCGCAAGCTCGTTTACACCAGCACGCCAAGCGTAGTTCATAACGGAGGAGATATCGAAGGGGCGAACGAATCGTTGCCGTACCCGAAGCATTTCGAAGCATATTACCCCGAAACGAAAGCGATGGCCGAACGTGCCGTGCTGGCCGCAAACGGCCCGGAACTCGCGACGGTTTCGTTGCGGCCGCACCTGATCTGGGGGCCGGGCGACCCGCACCTAATCCCGCGCGTACTGGCCCGTGCCAAGGCGGGAAAACTCCGGCGCGTCGGCACCCGCGATGTCAAAGTGGATGTCACGTACATCGACAACGCCGCTGATGCGCATCTACTCGCCGCGGATCGCCTGGGTATCGGCTCGCCAATCGCCGGGAAAGCGTACTTCATTTCCAACGACGAACCGGTCGTACTCTGGGAGTTCCTCAACCGCATCCTCACCGATCAGGGTTTGCCACCCGTCACGAAATCGGTACCCGTGTGGCTCGCGCGATCCGCCGGTTGGACGATGGAACTGCTCTACCGCACACTGAGTTTGGCCGGCGAACCAACGATGACGCAATTTGTCGCCGGGCAGCTAAGCACCTCGCACTGGTACGACATCACCGCCGC
>JANXNT010000682.1 GCA_025353985.1 Limnoglobus sp. | reverse complement strand
CAACAACCCATGCCGGGGAAACCGGGGCGGTTGAACCCCGTCGTTTGCAACAGCGTGCCCTGCGAGTGAACGCCGGTTTTGCCGACGACGTTATGCACGAACGCCATGTCGTCGACGACATCGCCGAGCGGGGCGACGGCCTCGCTGAGGTGCTTGCCGCTTTTGCCGTACGGTTTGAAATTCCAGACCGGTTTTAGCCACGGTCCGAGGCCGTTTTGGAATGCCTCCACCGGTTCGCCGAAGTCGGCCGCCTTCCCGTGCCGTTTGATTAACTCGGGCTTGAAGTCAAAGAGATCGACGTGGCTCGCAGCACCCGCCATGAACAATTGCACGACGCGCTTCGCACGCGGTTTATGGAGCGGAACCGCACCCGCGGTCATGCTCGCCAACGCAATCCCACCGAGGCTCGCCGACGACAGCGACAGAAACTCGCGACGGTCCATGATTTAATCCACGAAGGCAAACTCGTTCAGGTTCAGTATCACGCGGCAGCCGTTGGCGAGGCCATGTTTGTGCACGAATGCGACCAGCATTTCGCGTTCTTGTGCGGTCGGTTCCCGCCCGATGGCAATTTGAAATGCGGCCAGAATCCGGCCCGAATCATCGGTGGCGAGTGCTTCGACGCGGGTGGCGAAATGCTTCGCCATTGCCACGCTAAGGTTGTTATTGAGTAGCGCCAGGGCCTGTTGCGGCGTCAGTGTCTGGTTGCGTTTGTCCACCGATAGCGACGGGTCCGCACAGTCGAGCGAGGCGAGGAACGGTTGCTGTTGCGACCGGACGACGAAGCGGTAAATCGTACGGCGATGCGAACGCACATCGTCGGGATCGTGGAGGTGATACAGGTAATGCGGCGAATGCTCGGGCTTCTCGACGACGAAATCCTGAAAGCTCGGGCCGCCCATCTTGAAGTCGAGTTTCCCCGCCGCAAGCAAGATCGAATCGCGTATCGCCTCAGCTTCGAGTTTCCGCCGGTTTTGCCGCCAGAGATAGCGATTCTCCGAATCGATTTTTTCATTCGCCGGGTTCGATTCTGAGGACAATCGATACGTCGCGCTGGTGACGATCGTCTTGTGCAACTTCTTCAGCGATTGATGTTCGCGAAGCTCGTTCGCGAGGAAATCGAGCAACTCCGGATGCGACGGCAGTTGGCCCATTTTGCCGTAATCGTTGGGCGTATCGACGAGGCCGCGGCCGAAGTGATACTGCCACACGCGGTTCGCCATCACGCGCCATGTGAGCGGATGGTTCGCATCGGTCAGCCACTTCGCGAGTGCCGTACGGCAGTCGCCTTCGCTAGGATTCGCGGGCAGTGAAAACGCGGCCACGCCGGGTATCGCGAGCACGCCCGGTGACACGGAATTGCCGGGTTTGGTGACATCGCCACGCGGGAGAATCGCAACCGGCCGCGGTTTACCACCGCTCGCCCCCGTGCCGATGAAGTTCCCTTCGCCCGTGTGAACCGCACCGATAAACGCCACACGGCGCGAACCGGCCAACGCGCGAATTTCCGCATCGAGTTCGCGGGAAGTCGCCTCAAGTGCCGACAGTTCCGCACCCGGTTTGTTCTTCAACAGTTTCGCCTTCGAATCGGCATCGGCTTTCCGCGATTCGAGTGCCGCACGTTTAACGGTGATCGCGGGGTCCGCGTCGTAAACCTTGTCGGTCCGATCGATCGCTGCGAAAACCGCTTGCAAGCGATAATAGTCCTCGTGGCTAATCGGATCGAACTTGTGATTGTGGCATTGCGCGCAGTGAACGGTCAGCCCGACGAAGGTGCTCATCGTGTTGGCGACGAAATCATCGCGGTCGAGGTGCCGAGCGATTTTGCCGTCGATCTTCGACTCGGGCAACTCGGCATGGCCGATGAAATCCCACGGCCCCGCCGATAGGAAACCGAGTGCCTCGATGCCATCGACAGTGCCGGGGAACAGCACATCCCCCGCGATCTGTTCTTGGACGAATCGCCCGTATGGCTTGTCGGAATTCAGCGCACGAATCACGTAATCGCGGTACGGCCAAGCGTTCGGTCGCGGCTTGTCTTTGTCGTAGCCGTGCGTTTCGCCGAAGTGAACGACATCGAGCCAATGCCGCGCCCAACGCTCGCCATAGCGCGGCGATGCGAGCAGTGAATCGACTAGTTTCTCGTAAGCATCGGGGGATCGATCCGCCACGAACGCATCGACTTCTTTCTGCGATGGTGGCAAGCCGACGAGATCGAAATGCAGCCTTCGAATGAGCGTACGGCGATCCGCAGGAAGGGCGGGGGCAAGCGACTGCGTTTTCCATTTCGCACGAATGAAAGCATCAATCGGGTTTTCGCCCGCAATCGTCTTCGGTTTGCAGATCGGCTGAAAGCTCCACCAGTCGTTCGGGTTCCTGGCAGTCGAACCATCGTCGGGCCAAATTGCACCGGCGGCGATCCACGCT
>JANXNT010000661.1 GCA_025353985.1 Limnoglobus sp. | reverse complement strand
GGCGTGGATGGTTTACGGCATCTACAACGGCGTGCTGATGTCCTTGCACCGAATCTACGACCGCACTGTCAGTGGGATGTCATGGCTCGACAATTGGCGGAAAAGTACAGCGTGGGTAATCGTGTCGTGGGCGTTTACGTTCGTGCAATTGCTTCTGGGCTTGATCCTCATCCGCATGACGAACTGGCAATCGGGCGGCACGATCGTGCAGAGTTTATTCGATTTTGGCCCCGTTTGCCTATTGCGTAAAGAGACGCCGCAGTTGGTGCCAGTGCTGATATTGATGGGAATGTTCGGGCACATCGCGACGGTCGTCCGCAACCGGGTGAATGTGCGCGTGCCAAACTTCGAGTGGCCGCAAGTGATGGCCACGGTGCTGGCGATTGCGGGCGTCGTCGCGTTCAGCCCCGGCGTCGGCAAGACCTTCCTGTACATACAATTTTGACAGACGCACAATCTGCGTCGTTCGCACGCTTGAGCCGCACCATGAAACGCCTGCGTTGGCCGTTGATGATTACGTTAGTCTGCTTGCCCGTCGCGCTGTTGGCGTACGGTGTGCGCGTGCCGGGGCTGACGCCGACAACGTATGCGGCACCGATGTCCGTCCCGACGGGCGATCAGGAAATCGCGTGGTTCAACACTACGACGAGCGGCGCGAACTGGGAACGATTCGTATCGGGAGTTCATCGCGCGAGCCTGTTGACGCCGGGCATGACCATCGACGACACGACCGCATTTCTCGAACAAACGACCGCCGTTCCGGAAGTGGTCATCGGCATGGAAGGGCGCGCCGGGAAGTTGCGGATTCGCTGGTACAAACTCAGCAGCGACCATCGCCCAATGTTCTGGATGAAACGACTCGCACAGCGCGACCCCGCTCCGCTGGCCGTGATCGGCGGTGGCTCGAGCGATCGCGCACTCGAGATGGCATGGGCGCTCGCACGACAGACCGAATGGAGCGGCGATCGCCCGTTATTTCTGATTACGAATGCAACGGCAGAGAAGGTCCATTCGGGTGCAAGCGAGACCGGCGTTCGCGAAGATGGCGATGGAGTAGACTCGGATTTGTTGCAAATTTATCCGAACCGTTCGTTCCGCTTTTGCTTCAACAATCGGCAGATGGCCGAGGCGATGCTCGACTTCGTTTGGCAGTCGCCGAACCTGCGTCCGCAGTCGTTTGCGGGTATCGCGATGCAAGCCGTCGGCTCGGGGTTACTTTCCACGTATGCCCTTCAGCACAAGCCGAATATCTGCTACGTCGATTGGGACGACGACCCGTATTCGAGCGACCTCATCGGCCAGTGTCGCGATGCGCTCCCGAAGGTGCTGCAAGCGTATCGGCCGCCCGCATGGCCACCCGTGACGGCATCGATTTCGGGCTGGCAGGTGCCGTTCAGCGTCGGTGGATTCACCACGCCGAACCGCGCCGAAGAGGAAGCTGCCGACTCGATGATTAAGGAACTCCGCCGTCTGCCACCGCAACGCTCGCTGCTGATCGTGCCGACAGTGCCATCGCCGGCACGACGCTTCTTGCGTGTGCTCGCGGCCTCGTCGCCAACGATTGGCCGCGAACTCGTCGCGATTAACGGTGACGGCATGGGCGTGAACACGATCCTGCGCGATGGCGAATTCGCATGGCCGATCCGCGGGATGCCGATCCCGCTCGTGCTGTTCACGCACAACAACCCGATTGCTTGGGACGAAGCGAACCCTGCTCGCGCGATCCCCGCTGCGGCGGCACTCACCCCGCCGAGTAGTACCGAAGACGTGTTGCACTTCGCGGAAATCGTACGCACGTTAAGTGCCGCCGCGTACGCAAAACCAAGTGAAACTCTCGGTGCGAGTGCGGACGACATCGCCAACCGCTTCCGCGATCCCGCGACGGGTTTCTTCGACGCAACCGGCAACCGCAAAGGCGGCACCGGCGAGTACGTGATGGTGTTAAAGCCACTGATCGAACCCGATGAAGTCGGCATCGGCATGCCAGAAGCCCGCGTCGAAGTCTGGCGGAAAACCCGCGGCGGCGAATGGGAACTCGTGCGGGCATGGATGCTCGATCAAACGCGTCGCCCCGTCGGGAGGGCCAACGGATGAACCGCTCCCCGCTTTCCGAATCAACGGCGCAAGCCATCGCATTACCCGCACGCCGCGCCGTCTGGAAATACGTCGGTGGCCTCGCGCCGGTCGTCATTCTTTGGGGCATTCTCGTCGTCTGGCTGGCGATGGTTCTTATGGCACGCGCGAACTGGTCCGAGAACGCCGACCGTGCCGCAATCCGCGAATGGCTCGATGAAGCGCGGAACTTTCGCAAGACGTTGCCAGAACTTGTGAAGGAATATGTTAGATTGCGCGACGACGACCCGACGGGCACAGCGGACCCAAAACGACTGGAAATCAAGCGTACCGAGATCGCCGAGCATATGCGGTCGCTCGCCGAGCCGACCCGCGCGTACGTGAACCAGTTGCCTTTGTTTCCGGAAATCTATCGCATTCAGATCGACCTTGCCGCAGCGAATCGCAAGCCAACCGATGGCGATTCGATCGAGTGGGTATCGACCGTGCCGCGGCCAGCACGGCAAAAGGAAGGGCAGATTCGCCTGCTCGAATACGAGCCACTCGGCAAAGACGATCGGCGTGCAATCATCCGCTGCGAGTACCGCGTTCACGCCTTCAACAAACTGCAACAACAGTACGAAGACAGCCGCCGCGAATCGTTCGTTGCCGGGGCATTACTCCTGACGGCCACGGCACTGGCCACGCTGTTCGTGTATCGATTCCTGATGCGTGAACGACACCGCGAAGTCGCAAGATTAACAGCAGTGGCGGAGAAAGAACACCGCGAACTGGAGCTACTGCAATCGCTCTGGAAACAAGATGAAGCCGAGAAAGCGCGACGCGAACTGAAGGGGAAATTGCTTCAGCAGCAGCTCGCAACGGCGGATTTGTCGCGGCGCACCGCCGAAGCGGAGAAGGCTGCGCTCGAAATGAAATCGCAACTCTACGCGAGCATCGGCATCATGGCGGGCAGTTACGCGCACAACATCAAGAACCTGCTCGTTCGCCCGAACGATCTCCTCGTGCGCTGCATCGATGCCAACGGATTGTCCGGCGAACAAGAAGGCATGTTGCACGAAGTTCGCTCGACGCTCGGCACGGTGACCGAACGGCTTCAGCAAATTTTACGCACCGTGAGCCGAAACCCCGGCAACGCCGAAGTCGCGCGAATCGACCTCAACCCACTCATCCTCGCGACGGTGCAAACGTGGTCCGAAATGGCTTGGGACAAGTGGAAAGTGCGCATTATCGCGGACATCGAACCCGGCTCGCTCGAAATCGATGGCGACTTGTCACACCTGCAACAAACCATCGAAAACCTGATCTTCAACGCCCGCGATGCAACCTTCGAGATGCGAAATCACCTTCGCGAAATTGCTCGCAAGGAAAACACGATCGACCCGATTATTCGCAAACAACGGCTGATTGAGGCCGCATCGTGGAAGGGCGAAATCACACTCAGTTCGCGGCGAACAACGGAGAATGCGGTTCTCGAAGTGAGCGACAACGGCATCGGCATGACCGAAGCCGTGAAAGCGAACTGCCTGCGAACGCACTTCACCACGAAGCGCGATAATGCTTTGTATGAAGGCTATAGTGCGGGGATGGGCCTCGGGTTGTCGTTCGTCGCGGTGGTGCTCGAACACCATCATGCCTTGCTCGAAATCGAGTCCGAACCGCTGAAAGGCGCGAGCTTCCGCATCGAGTTCCCGATGCCCGCGAAGTGATTACACTTTCTCGGGTAGCGTCCAGTCGATCGGTGACAGACCCTTGTCAGCGAGTTGTGCGTTGATCTTCGAGAATGGCTTGCTGCCGAAAAAGCCGGCGCTGGCCGACAGTGGCGACGGGTGTACCGACGCGATCACGGCATGTCGCGATTCGTCGATCAGCGGGCGTTTTTTCTGGGCGTACCCGCCCCATAGCACAAATACCACAGGCGTCGTTTTCGCGTTCACGGCCTTCAGCGTGGCATCGGTGAATTTCTCCCAGCCCTTGTTGGCGTGCGAATTCGGCGTACCCGAACGTACGGTAAGTACCGCGTTCAACATCAGGATTCCTTGCGTCGCCCACGATGCGAGGTAGCCGTGCTTTGCGGGTGCGATGCCGAGGTCCGATTGGCGTTCCTGATAAATGTTGCGGAGCGATGCCGGTATCGTCACGCCGGGCCGCACAGAGAAACACAACCCATGCGCATGGCCGGGCGTCGGGTACGGGTCTTGCCCGAGCAGCACGACTTTCACGGCGTCCAGTGGCGCGAAACGATAGGCGTTGTACACATCCACTTCCGCTGGGAAAATCTGACTCGACTGACGCTCCGCTGTCACAAATTCTTGCAATTTCGAGAAGTACGCTTCCCCGAATTCCGCCGCCAACGCCGTGGCCCACGTGGCGGGGAAACCGGCGGGCGGCTCGATCACCGCGTCCGGTTCTTGCACATCGAACAGGCTCGGCGTTTCGTTTGTGTTTTTCTTCGCCACGATATTCCCTCGATTATTTGAGCATCTTCAGCACGTCGGCGGCGCTGGCTGCATGTGTTATTTTCAGTTCTGGCATCGCTTTTAACAAGGCCCAAATGTTAGTGGCTGGCCGGTAGTTTGCGATCATTTCGGCTTCGCTAAAAGCTTTTCCGCCACCGTAGACCGCACCGGCGATCACGACTCGTTTCGGTGCCGCGAGTGCCGCTAAGTGTGTGACATCGCCAATGTCGCGAAGGATACCGGGTGCCATCAACCCAAGTCGCTGGCCGACGTATGGTTCGTCGGAAATGTAACTTCCGAGCGAACCGACTGCCGCCACTTTCGCGATCCGTGGCTCGATCGCTCCTACCGCGAGTGCGACCAAACCGGCGGAGCCGTCGCCGATGATCGTCACGTCTTTCGGCAAACCTTCGGTGTCCTCCAAGTAGTCTAGTAGCCGCACGACATCGAACGTCCACTGGCCGAGTAACGATCTACCGAGCCACAGCGACCATTCCGCGGAATTATGGTCCGGCGCACGGCCAATGGTATCGCCCGCGATGCCCATTCCGCGAAGGTCGAAGGTAATGAAGTTGCCACCCGCGGCACGAACTTCCTTGGCCAGTTCGCTTTTCGCAGCGACATCGCGTCCCTGGAAATTCAGCAGAATCGTCACCGGTTTTTTCGGGTCGTACTCGCGTAAGTCGGCCTTTAGCATCAGTCCCGGCTCGGGCGCGAAGCGCAGGATCTTCGCTTCGACTTGCATTTGCTTCGCCAATTTCGCACGATCTGGGAACCCGCCGAAGACTTTGTTCACGAGTGTCATTCGCATCGCCTCACTCGTCGTCGCCCACTCGGCGGCCGTCTTGGGTGGCACTTTTTGTTCGAGTAATTTCTTGCCTTCGGAAGCCGCGAATTTTGGCAGTGTCAGCCAGTTGTCAGCACGCGTCGTGCCGGGAAAACAGCGAATGTCTTCCGGTGTTTCCGTGCGGATTTCCGGGTCGCGAATCGGGCTGCCATCGCCTTCGCCTTTCAGGTGCAACGTCATCCAGCCGTACATCGCTTCGCGCATTGCCTTGTTGTAATCGTGCCCACTCTCGAATATCGCGTGGCGTAAATTCGCTTTTTTTCCAGCGAGTTCGAACACCGGCGTTGCTCGTGCGATCGACTTCTTCGCTTGCTCGACGGAGAACTGGTACGCATCTTTCGTCGCGCTGACGACCATTAGCCCGCGTGGTGCCGTCAGGCTGAGCACGCCCCATTCTTCGGTGTATGTTAGCGCGCCGGGTACGACTTCGCACAGGCAGCACGCGGTTCGCAAGTAGGCTTGGTAGTTGCCAACGGAGCAGACCGGCACGGCGGCTCTCAGGCGTTCGTCCCACGCCCCGGAGTACATACTCTGGTTTCCGCCACCGCTTGCGCCGGTGATGCCGATCTTCGCGCCGTCCACTTCAGGCCGCGTTTGCAGGTAATCGACCGCCCGCATGTTCTCGTAAACTTGAATACCGGAAAGTGGCTTGCCAATCGGGTAAAGCAGCGCGCCGGTCATCTCGCCGTGGTACTCGCCGAGTGCTTTACCGATACCGCGTTCGCCCGCGCCGAAGGCATCGACGCAGAGCACGAAGAAGCCGAGCTTCGCCGCACCGATGCAGCGTGCCTGTACGACAGGGTCTTGCTTCGCGCCTTTCCAGTGGCCGTGAACTTGCAGAATGGCGGGCAGTTTGCCCTTCTTTTCCGGGACGTACACATTCGCAGTCATGCGCACGCCGGGCATCGTTTGGAAGCTGATTTTTTCGAGAGTGTAACCATCGCGTTTGAGTTCGCCGTGCTTCTGCACATCGAGCGGGCACGGCTCTTTGGGGAATCCGCCCCACGACGCCAGCAATTTCTCGCGCAGTTCGCCACGCTGTTTTTGCCATTCCGCTAGCGTCGCGGGCGATTTCTCGTTTGCTCGCAGTGCGACCGCTTGCGCCGAAATGAAGTCGCGAAAATCGGGGTCGTCCGCAACAAGCGGGTAAGTGAGTGACAACGCGATGACGGTAGCGAACAGCGTGCGGAACATATGGAAAATCTCCCGGAGAACCCGGTTTGGTGGGTGTGACGATATGAGTGTGGCGAGAAGCGACAGGAAACGCAAGCACGAACCAGCAGGATCGTTGGAAGAAGGAGTTTCTTACGCCAACCCATTCCGGCTACAACTGCGAAAACTCATTCGCGGATTCGGGCGTAGCCGTGACGGTTGCGGCGAGGCGGTCGCCTGCTTGGATGATGATTTGATGCGCTACCTGGTTGGGGTGATACCCGCCGGGTAGCCGTATCAGCAGTTTGCCGTGATCGCTGCAAAAGCGTTGCACTTCCGCGTACGAATGGCTCGACCAGCGGATCGCGAGCAGCACGATGGCCGTCTCCGGGCGGATGATCCCCGCTTCGAAGGCGCTGATCGAACTGTGTTCCGGCACCGTTTCCCAGTAGACATCGCTCAGACCGAAGGCGCGAATTAGTGCGGCTTTGTGTTCGGGGCGTACCAGCCCTCCGATCAGCACGATGGCACGGCCCTTCAGCCACTTCGCAACTTGCACGACTTCATCCGACACGCGATCGACCGGCACCGCTTCTTGCTCGACCGTGGCTTTCAGGCGAAGGTATTCGTCGATTTCGCGGAACACCAGTGCCGCGTTCTTCGGTAACGGGATTTCGTCGGGAATGACATCGAGAACGGGCACCAGTTGTTCGCGCGTCTCAAGGTGGCTTGGCGGCATACCGGCAGATACCGCTTCGTCGAGCAGTTCGATCACACGCGGCCAATCGTCGAACGTGTTGGGGTTTTCACCCGCTTTGCCGAGCTTGTATTTGAGGTTATTCAGAATCTTTTTCAGGCCGCCAGACTTTACCTGCGAATCGCGTAACGGCGAAGTGGCGACGGCGATCCGTTGTTTCAGGCTCGGCCACGTTCGCGGATCGACGCGGTCTTCGCGCTTCATGTATCGCTGGATGTACGTACTGTGCGCCGCCGCCAGTTCGCGAACCGTCACATATAGCTGAATCTGATCGGCATCGGGGCGCATGTTCGTCGTGTCGATCACCGCCGCGAACAACAAACCTTGGGCTTCGGCTGCGAGATTCAACGAACTCAGCAATAGCTCGCGATCCTTTATCCAACGAGGATCGAGCAGGTGGTGAAGCA
>JANXNT010000658.1 GCA_025353985.1 Limnoglobus sp. | reverse complement strand
GCATCATCTATTCGGTGTGGCTCGACCCGTCGATTCTCGATGTGCCAGCGGGCGAAGTCGATCATGCCGCACTGTTCGCGGTCCATCGCGAAGCGACCGCGAAAGTGATCCGCAAAGCGATGCGGCACGAACCGAGCATCGATTGGTTGCTCGAAAACCAGGACAAAGTGGAACATTTCTTCCACCAGCAAGGCATCGAAGGCAAGATCTAATCTTCGAGGTACACGAGCATATCGACGGGAACGCTCATTCGCATTGCGGGTGCTGTCGTCGGTGCATCCACGTGGATACCACGGGTGAGGTGGTCGAGCGATTCGAACACATTCGTCTCGGCGGCGAGATGTCGTGGGGGCGTGGCGTTCGTCAGGCCGGGGAGCGTATTGCGGTTGGCGAATTCGGCATCGAATGCGAATGCTAGCGAGGCGATCGGCTCAGCGCTTCGCAAAGAAGGTCGTCGATTGCCGCCAGTGCCGCCGCCCGCCACGAGCGAAGCACCGGGTGGGGCGTAGTTGTCGGCGGCGCTGTAATTCACTTGATAGCCAAGGTCGGCAAGCGAACCGACGGTGATGCGGCTGAGCGGGTTCGCGCCCGAATTGACATAGCCCGTCATCACTTCGTTGCCGAGGATGTTTTCGCGCCAGTGGCTATCGGCGGTGCCGGAACCGCCACTGTTTTCGACGGGCACGCCGTTCTCGTTTCGCCCGAAAATCGCGTTATATTGTGCGGTGGCTTGGGCACCGACGAACCGCGGATTCGACGTGCCCGCCCCGCTGAGCAATCCCAGATTGTCCCAGATCGTGCCAATGCCCAGAATGTGCCCCATTTCGTGCAAAACAACTGCGGTGAGTTGCCCGTTCGCTTCGAGCGCCGCGAGATCGGCAGTGTCGAACTCCATCGTGCCATGATAAGGAAGTTGCGATCCCGTACGGAAACGATCCGGCCCTGCTTGGCCGAGAACGCCGCCGGGTCCATCGATCGCAACGGCGGAGGCGTCGATGAGCAAATCGTCGACTGCCACGCCGTTATACGTGGCGTTCGGCAGATCGCCCGTGATGACTTGCGCCCAGCGATTCGCCGCTTGCTGGAAGGCATTTTGCTGTCCCGGAGTCAGCCCACTGACCCGGACCTGGATGCTGAATCCGCTACTCGCCGGGGGGACGGGCGGCGGGCTGGTGGCAGGGCCTGCGATAAAGAGCGTGTACGCCCCGCTCGTGGAGCTATCGTAATTTGAGACGCCGATGTAATATGTTCCGCTGGGGAGAAATGCACTCAGACGGCTATCGGTGTTCGTGGTGGAGGTGTCATCGTTGTACGCAACCCGTTGGCCGTTGCCGTTGTACAAGCCGATGACAGTATCGAGGTTGCTACTCGGCGT
>JANXNT010000654.1 GCA_025353985.1 Limnoglobus sp. | reverse complement strand
TCGCCGACAAGCCCGAAACGATGTTGTTGAAAGACGTCGTCTTCGCGTTGTGAGGTGCACCGCCGCCAGGATCCGTTGCATCGCCAATCCCGCCGCCAGTCCCGATAAACGTTTGCGCAACCACCGGCGTCACCGGATCGGGCGTGATGCTGTTGAAAGTAAGCAGGCCGACCGTCGTGTTAACACCAGCGACAGGGATGATCACATTCCCCGTTGAAGCAATCGTGAGTTTGCCGGGGCTGACGTTGCTCGCTGGCGCGAACGCGCCGACCGGTGAAATGCCGAGTGTCGTCGACTTCAATCCATTTGTCGTGTAACCGGAATCGGTCACAAGTACCGGGTTCGAGAAGTTCGCCCCACGATCCGCAGATGCAGTCACGAGAACCGCACTGTTGTTCAAAGACGGGTTATTGCCATCGGCCAAGGCATTCGAGTTCCACGTGACGTACACGCCTTTGCCCGATGACGGATCGGACCGCACCCCGCCCGTAACCGGGTCGGTAATTGTCGGCGCGTTGTTATCGACGAATACGAACGGGTTCAGTGCCGGGTCTTGGCCAATCCAGCGATACAGCGTTTTCTGTCCATTCAGGCCACCGCCACCGGTACTGAACGAATTGAAGATCAATTCCCCACTCGACTTGTCGGCATTCGTTTGCAGGTGAGAAATGTAAACCGAGCCATCGCGGTCGTATGCAACGGTCGGATTATAGGCGTTCAGATAGCGGATTTGATCGTTTGGCAAATTCGTCGGGTTGATGTTCGGGTCGACATCGCGCAAATTGCGATCCGTGCGATCGAAGAATTTGTTCCAATTCACACCACCATCGCTCGATGTGAAGCCAACGATGCCCGTACCACCCGTTGCGGGTACGACCGTAGCAACGAGCACCTGATTCAGTGGGTTCGCGGGGTTGGCCGCAACGACCGGCCCGATGAGATCGCCGGGAACCGTAATGCCCAACAGCGACACGGCCGCCCCTGGCTGCGTCTGCGTTGGCAGTGGCAATACGGCGGGCACGACGCGCTCTTCGTATTCCTGCACCCGCAGTCGCGGGAGGAGCGAAGGGCGGATACCAGGGGTGTTCGTAGGGCGAACGCGGTAAACCCAGGAACGGATCAGGCGGGAGAATCGTACGGAAGACATTGGACACACCCTGTCGGCCAGCGGAGTGGGAAGATTTTGTGGAATACCCGGTATCCGAGTTCGCAAGCAACTCAGAGATGCGTCGCCGCATCAAATTCACGACGTAAAAATAATTACGGTACTCCGTAACTACTCAGACGTACCACCCGACCATTCGGAGTGGTGAATTCCGGGAATATTTATCCGATCATTACTTTTAGCCGTCTTTCCTAAACCCCGCAAGGCAATCAACCTGAAAACCTGTCATTGTTTATCCTACTTCTCCGGTCTGATCCTCGCAGACCGAACTTGCCGCATCGTGTGTTCCGTACAACCAATTCATGCGGTCCCAATCGATTACACTCACCTAAAATGTACCCATGACGATTTCCGTTTGTTTTGTGACGCGAAACCACGAAACCAGCCTTGATGCATCACTCGCTTCAGTGCGGGCACTGAAAGCACAGTTAGTCGTCGTCGATACGGGGTCGACGGATCGCACGATCGATGTCGCGAATCAGCACAATGCGACCGTCGTGGCGTTTCCGTGGAACGACGATTTCTCTGCTGCGCGAAATGCCGCACTCGATCGCGCCACCGGCGATTGGATCCTCTGGCTGAACCCCGATGAAGAACTCGACCCGCAGACCGTTCTTCTTGTCAAACGAGCCACCGAAGTCGCCGATTCATTTGCGTACGATATGCGTGTCGTGTACGAATTCGATGCGAAACGCCCGATTTTCGGTCCGGTGATGTGGGAACCCCGGCTGTTCCGCCGCGACCCGGCAGTGCGTTACTACCGCCGACTGCACCCGACATTCCTCACCCCGCTCGCGGACATCGCGCACGGCCAGCGAGTCGATTTGCTGAAAACCGGCAGCATTCTGCACCACGGATACCTTTCCACGCTGACCATCGACAAGTTGCAGTGGGGCGTGAAGTTACTCGAAGCCGAACTCCGCGACCGGCCCGGCCAACTCGATTTAACGATCGAACTCGGTCGAAACACCTTGTTGTTGAACGATCCGCATGGGCACGACATTTTGGCACAGGCCGACGAACCCGTTCGCACGCTGGCAACCACCGGCAACGCCCCGCCACCCGCCGTCGGCATGTTCCTGGAGTACCTATTGACGGTTTCCCCGGAACAGCGTCGCAGCCAGATTTCGCGTGAAGAAGCCACATTGCTTGCAGATTGCTGGTTTGCCCGAACGCCACCGGTTCTTTGGGCACTTTCCGTCGAACGCTATGCGGCTCAGGATTACGCGAAGTGTGCCGAACGGCTAAAGCAGTTGCTCGCGCTCGGCCGTTCCGGCGAATACGACGTGAGTGCGACGTTTTCGACCGACATTCTCGGCCCGTCGGCAATTCTGCATCTCGGTATATGCCACTTCCAGATGAAGCAATGGGAAGAAGCAAAAGTCTGCTTCGAAACCTTACGCACCGACCCCACACGCTCAGCACAAGCCGCAAGGCTGTACGCACAAGCCTGCCAAAACTCAAAATGATAATTCGCCGCGACGCGCAGGCTTTGCTTGGCGGAGCGAAAACTCTCCGAACGTTCGCGACAATCCGAAGTTACCGAGCCGACCCCCGCGAGGCAACGCCGTGAAGGATTTTTTCGCTTGTATTTTGAGGTTTTCTCGACAGATATGTAGCCCCAAGTGACGTGAAGTTGCACTTGACGGTGTTTTTGGGTCATCCTGGTTTTGGTTTTTATGCCAACGGGATTTCAGCGATTAGCCCCAGGTCGCGTTTCGCGCACCTGGGGTAGGCATCATTTCGATGTGGGAATTCTCGCCATCGAAACCTCTGTG
>JANXNT010000648.1 GCA_025353985.1 Limnoglobus sp. | reverse complement strand
GATCCGCTGCGTCGCCACGAGGAAATCGCCTACGATTTCCTGTCTCGTGGTGGCAAGCGTTCGCGGCCGTTCATCACGCTTGCGGCCTACGATGCACTCACGGGCGGCAAAGCGACCGAATCCGATACTGGCTGGGAAATCTCCGATTCGGTGAAACGGGCTGCTCTCGCAATCGAGACGTTTCACAAAGCGAGCCTCGTACATGACGATATCGAAGACGACGACGCCTACCGCTACGGCGAAGAAACGCTCCACCGCATCCACGGCGTCGGCACCGCGATCAACCTCGGCGATTACCTCATCGGCATGGGCTATCGGCTCGTCAGCCGCGACCGCAAGATTCTCGGTGCGGAGACAGCGGCGGATATTCTCGACAAACTCGCCGATGCGCACATGAAGTTGTCCGAAGGGCAGGGGGCCGAACTGCTGTGGCGCGATGCGAACGAGAAGGTGCTGTCGCCGATGGACGCGCTGAAGATTTACGCGCTCAAGACATCGCCTGCATTCGAAGCGGCGCTGTATAGCGGCGTGCGACTGGCCGGTTCGGCGGAGCCGTACGAGAAGGTAATCGTCGAATTTTCGCGAAACATTGGCGTCGCGTTTCAGATTTTGAACGACCTCAAGGACTGGACTGGCGACGAGGATAACAAGCTCGTGGGCGGGCAGGATGTGCTTTCGTCGCGGCCGACGTTGTTGTTCGCGTTGGCACTCGATGCCGCTACGGCGTCGGAGAAAGCAGAGATTCTCCGGCTGGCGGCACGCGAAACGGGCAAGTCCGCCGAGGAGATCGTCGAGCGCGTTCGCGGGATTTATTTCCGTGCGAATGTCTTTCAAAAGGCCGATAAACTCGTCGATAAGTTCCGCGCGAAGTGCGAAGCGATTGCTGACGAAGTCGAACCGGTGGCATTCCGCGAACTGCTGTATTATCTCGTCGACACGGTCCTCGAGAAGATGGCACTTCCTGCCGAACCGATCACCACGACGTTCCACGTCCCGCTCGGTTTGCCCCGTCCGCAACTCGCCCTCGCGGGTAGCTGAAAGCATCCGCGTTGCGGGCGGTATGCTAACGTGTGGCGAAGTAATATTTGTTCCGAACGAGCGGAGCAGCCGTGGAATTGATCCCAGACTTTCAGGCGTTGTACGGGCTATTCGCGGATGTGAAAAACATCCCGAAAGCAACGACGGTGACGCCAGAGCAGGTGCCCGAACCGTACCGCGGGCTGCTCGTGCATTCGCACCATATGACGGTAACGGTCGAGAAATTCTACGCGAACCCCGTGAACGTGAAAGTCCTCGAAACGCGGCTCGATGGCAAAGAGTATTCGCGGCAAATCTTGCTGACGCTCAGCGACACGGGTCGCGTTGTGCAGTTCGGCATCGTGCGAATGGACCTCGATTTGCTGTCGCCCACTGTGCGCGAACAGATCGTCGAAGGGCGAACGCCACTCGGGCGGGTGCTCATTCAAAATGACGTGTTGCGGAAAGTCGAACCGACGGGCTACTTCCGCGTGCGTACAAACGCGGCGATGAACGCGTGGTTCGCAGAGACGGAAGCGGTCGATACTTACGGCCGGCTCGGTGTCATTCACACCGATGGCAAGCCGGCGATTGAAGTGCTGGAGATTCTCGCTCGCCCCGATTTTACGTCACTATCTCGGAACTGGTCGATTCGCTCGCCAAAGTAATTCCGAGCAATTTGAGCTTCTCTTCGAGCGGTTTCAGGAACGTCGGCGACACTGCAAACGATGTTGGCCCGAGTCGTTCGATCGTAAGCCTGCGCGTTTCCGGCCATTGCTCGATGCCGTCGGCGATCTCGCTCGCTGCGACTTGCAACACGAGCAACTGCTGCACCGTGGCGGGCGGTTGGCTCGCCCCTTGCAGAAACAATCGCCCGGCAGCGGGCAGCGGCAACCCCGTGCGGGTTTGGAACCAGCGATCGAAATCTTCGACCGACATTCCCTGTGACGCCCCACGGCGCAGCGACTCCGGCGTGACGCGGAAGCGTCGCAATCCCGGTTGGTCGCCCAACACCGGTTCCGCCAGCCGCACGATTTCCGCTTCGAGAAGCAAGTCCGATTGGCCCGCATCGATCGTCAGCGTTACGCCATCGTCGGCAACGACGACGCAGCGAATCGCCTTCGCGTCGTAGTCGCGGTTGCCGATCAGACGCAGGCTCTTGAAGTCGGGGTCGTTGCCGTCTGCGGTCAGGCCGATGCGGTCCGTCAGGCGAATCGCGATGATGCCCTTATTGAGTGCGGTATCGAGATCGGCGGCGGAGCCGAATTCGACGAGTGTGGCGGACGCGAAAATCGTCACGCGATCGCGCTTGTCGGCCCAGCGGCGGAGCAAATCGGCGACGTTCGCGGGCACCGGCTTCGCGCCGTGCCGGTCGAGTGTCTGCGTCATCTCGGCGAGGCTTAACCCCGATTCCAGCCCGCGGTAAGTTTCCTCCGCCGTCAGTTCGAGCGTACAGGCGGCACCGATCAACTTCCACGCGGCGAAACCGGAGAGCTTAGCGATCAGCGCGAGCGTCAACCCCTGGCGATACGCGAGCACTTCGGCATTCGGCTGCACGACCAGCGTTTGCTGGAAACTCGATGGCGTCGCCGGTTCGGGTTGGCCGCAAAGGAGGTGCCAACCGAAGTCGGTGAGGCGGAACGTGAAGCCATCGACGTTGCGTGTTTCGACGATGTGCAGCGGGTATGCGACGCTGAGCAGGAGTGCCTCGACCCAACTACTGCCTTGGGCCTTCTGCGATTCTTTCGTGAGTGCGCCTTGCCACGTCGGGTGGTGTTCCCAGAGTTTGTTGGCAATGTCGCGCGGCGCGATCCACTTGTTCGCGGGGCTTTCGGCGAGCATTCCGAATGCGATGAGCGCCGCCGTCGGCGTCGCGGATACGCCGTTCTCGATGATGCGGTGCCCGACGAGCGGATCCCACGATTCCACTCCGAAAAATGCGGCATACACTTCGACGAGTGCGGGCCAAATTCCGACCGACCAACTCGCCGGGAACGGGGCCGCGAAGCGTTCGATGTCGCGTTGTTCGAACAAACCGAGTGCCGTTGCCCACTCGAAACCGAGCAACCCCGCATCGACGACCGGCGTCGCCAGATCGGCGAATGGCGCGTTCAAGGATGGATCGCCTTGCAGCCGGGTCTGGTCGCGTTTGAAGAGCGCCGACGATTGCGTCATGCGTACCGGTAACGCGCGGACTTGCTGCCAGATCGCGGCAAATCGCAGCGGCCATTCGAGGCCATCGGCAACCGTCGTCCGCACCGTCGCACTATCTGCGCTAGCGGGTACGGCCGCCCCGCGTGTGATAAACCCACGGGCACGGGTGGCCACAATCGGGTGGACAAATACCTGCGCCGTCAGCGTTCCCGCGATGCCGAGCCATTCGCCGAAGTTACTGACGACCGTCGGTTCTTTCGTATCGGGGAACAGAATTCCCGATTCGAGCAACGTGTGAACGGGGTTGAAGCCATCCGGGTGGCCGGCGGATGCCGACAGCAGAATGAGGTGCGCGACCTTCCACCGGAGTTGGTGGCTGAGGCCG
The DNA here is from genome assembly GCA_025353985.1 of Limnoglobus sp. Lineage (GTDB taxonomy): Bacteria > Planctomycetota > Planctomycetia > Gemmatales > Gemmataceae > Limnoglobus. The sequence continues at coordinate 2,067 of JANXNT010000648.1, read as the reverse complement.
ATGTGAACCAGTAAGGTTCGTGCGGCTTCGGGCAGGTCGCGGATACGCCGGTCGATCACCGGCGGGTTCGATTGCGTCTCCGCCGATTTCTCGGAAAGCTCTTCGAGCGGCTGACCGATGCGCGGCTTAAAGAGTCGCCCCGCAACCGTGCGGAGCAGGGCTTCATCGTATCGCGACATGGAATCGCGTACACGTTCGGTCCAGAGTTCAGTATCGTTTGGCAGTGAAGGCATCCAGGTAATGTATGCAACTGTCAGCACTCTCGCGGTAGTTTTGGAAATGTTTGTGCCTGCGGTACGATGTCACGTGCTGCTGACTGCGTCGCCGCCATGACTAGAATGCCTGCATGAGCGCGATTGTCGAAGAATTGGTACCGTGCCCGGACGCTTGGGACGTGGCACGCGCGTTTGCCCACATGCCGCACATGGTGTTTCTGGACAGTTCGGACCGCCACCCCGAACGCGGGCAGTTTTCGTATGTGACCGCCGATCCGGTGCAGTTCGAACAGCGGAATGCGAACGACAATCGGGCGTCGTGCCTCGATGGTTTTACGCTCGGCAATTCGCGTGCGAATCGTCCCGATCTGCCGCCGTTTCAGGGCGGCGCGGTCGGTGTGATTGGCTACGGTATGGGCCGCGAATTCGAGACGGTGCCCGCGCCACGCAATATGGAATTTCCGCAACCCGATTGGTCGTTCGGCATCTACGATTGGGTCATCGCGTTCGATCATAAGGAAGAGCGGTGTTGGATCATTTCCACCGGTTACCGCGACGGGCAGACGTGTGCGAAGCGTGCCGCGAAGCGTCTCGAACAGGTGCGTGACCTGTGGCAATCGCGTGGTCTTTCTCGCGTGTTGCCGAAACTCGCTTACACGCCGGTCGAACGGCTCGCGACGCAAAATCCGCTCGCGAACTATCCCGGTGTGACATCGAATTTTTCGCGCGAACAATACCTACGAGCGGTCCAGCGTGCGATCGAGTACGTTCATGCGGGCGACATTTTCCAGGTGAACATTTCGCAGCGATTGCTCGCGCCACTGACCGAACATCCGCTCGAAGTCTACGGCCGCCTGCGACGCGCTTCGCCCGCGCCGTTTGCGTGTTACTTGGACCTCGGCGAGTATCAGGTCGTCAGTGCGTCGCCGGAGCGGTTTCTGCAAATTTCGCCTTCGGGCGAAGTCGTCACGCGGCCGATCAAAGGCACGCGACCTCGTGGGAAAACTCCGCACGACGACGCGGTGCTGCTGCACGACTTGACGACGAACCCGAAAGATCGTGCGGAAAATGTCATGATCGTCGACCTCTTGCGTAACGACCTCGGGCGGGTTTGCGAGTTCGGCAGCGTGATGGTGCCGAAACTCTGCGAGGTCGAAACGTACAACTACGTGCATCACCTTGTATCCGAAGTTCGCGGCCAACTGCGTGCGGGGCTGACGCCGATGGATTTGATCCGCGCGACCTTCCCCGGTGGCAGCGTCACCGGCGCGCCGAAAGTGCGTGCGATGGAGATTATCGCCGAGTTGGAACCGACCGCCCGCGGGCCGTATTGCGGCAGTGCCGGTTTCATCGGCTTCGATGGCGCGATGGACGTGAACATCCTGATTCGCACGTTCACGGCGGGGCGTGGCTGGTTACAATTTCCCGTCGGCGGCGGTATCGTGGCAGACTCGGACCCGGCCAAGGAATATGATGAAACGATGCACAAAGCCGCCGGACTGTTGAAAGCACTATGATCCTCGAAGGCCTCGTTACTACGACCGGCGAAACCGGGAACGTTCACCTCGCGCCGATGGGGCCGATCTTCGACGCGAACTTGCAGTCGTTTTTGCTAAGGCCGTTCCCCACATCGCAGACGTATCGCAACCTCGTCCGGCACCGCGAAGGCGTATTCCACACCACCGACGACGCACGCCTAATCGCTTACGCCGCAGTCGGTGCACTCGCTGACATCCCACCGTCATTCGCGGCGAGCCATGTGGCCGGGTTCATTTTGCAGGATGCGTGCCGCGCGTTCGAGTTCGTCGTTCGCACGATCGACGACAGCGAGCAACGGGTGAAAATCCACGCC
>JANXNT010000630.1 GCA_025353985.1 Limnoglobus sp. | reverse complement strand
TGCGTGGCACCGAGAACTTGAATCACGAGCGTCATGCGGATCGCTCGCGGTGGCCCTTTCACCGATTGTTGATCGTCGGTGAGGTCCGAACCGGTCCATTCAGTTTGCCATGCGGAGCCGTCAAAGTACTCGATCGTCATGTCGAGCACTTCATCGGAGATGAGGTCGTCGGCTTCTTGCGAACGATCCGGGTCGGTCGAGTTTCGCACGCCGTCGGCGGTCACGTACGGCTTCTCTTGCCGGCAAAGTCCGCCACTCGAACCGAGGTAATACGTCACGCGACGCAAGTCCGGCGGGAGCGTCTTGGCGGAAGCCGCTGCGGCCATTGCGAGTTCTGGATTCACCAGAGCAGTTGGCACTCGGCTGACGAAGAGTGTGATCTGTTTGTCGTTCCCGACTAGGCCACCCTGAAACGGCACATCGGCGGCCGCAGTCCCTTCGGGCAAGCTCAACCCGCTCGTATCGGACACCGTGACCGCATCGGTTGCGGTGGTCGTTGTTGAGGCGGCCGTCGCTCCGGTAGCTGCGGCGGTCGTGGTTGCGGGTACGCCGCCACCGGACTTCGTTTGCATTGGGCCGATACACCCGCTGAAGTCGATCGTCATGCGATTGACGATCGCACGGGAGAGATCGCCCTTCGCGACGGCTTCGCGTCCCGCATCGGTTTGACGTAGCGTCAGGTCGAACGCGACATACAACGCGCCGAGCAACATGATGCTGATCGCGCTCGCCAGCAAGACTTCGAGGAGCGTGTAACCGCGTCGTGATGTGTGGCGTACGATCATGGCGTGGCCCCCGCAGTCGCGGTGGTGGTCGCCGTGGGCTTCACGGCCGCAGCGGCGTTACCCATTTGTGCGGGGTCGAGGATCATTTGCGTCAGCGTCACCGTTGCCGAACGGCCTTTGCCGGTGTGAGTCGCAGTGATCGTTACCGTATACAGGTTCGGCACGTCGGACTGCACGGAGTCGATCGAATATTCCCAATCGGTTTCGACTTCGAAGGCACCACCCGAACCGCCTGTAATCGAGATCACGCCCGCTTCGACTTCGGCCATCTTCGATTGCGCCAGCCGCGTGCCTGTGGCGTAGTTCAAGGAGTCGATCGCGTTCTCACTGCCCAAATCGACGAGGCGACCGATGGCGGCAATCGAAAGCAAGAAGATCGCAAGCGCGATCAGAACTTCGATGAGCGTAATTCCCCGTCGCTTCGGGAACTTGGTTACGATCACGGTTTCGCTCCTCCTGCCGCAGGGATTTTGCTCGTCGTTGTCGCACCGGTTAGGCCGCGAATACTGATGAGCAACGGCGTGACGCCCTTCTCGGAGACGAGGAGTTCCGCACTATCTTCGCGGCAGGTGCCATCGGCTTGGAAGGTCACGAGTCGCTTCCAGCCGGAACTATCTTGCACGGCAAACTCGGCTTCCTCGCCGTACAGTTGCACCGTCACGCCTTTCGGCAAATCGTCTTCGCGAATCAGGATGGGACTGCTGTCGTCGTCCGAAGTCGCGAGTTCGCCGAGTGCTTCGTAGGTGTCCGGGGCGATCCGAATGCGGCGGCCATCTTCGGAAATGGCGAAGCGGTACGCTTGCCCGTTCTCGATCGCTTTCGATCTCGCTTCGGTCATGCGGCCACGAACCATATCTGCAGCCGCCTTGACGTAGACATCGCGCCGCGTGGCCGTCAGCGTCGGCAAGATGACGCCGCCGAGAATGATCAGCACCGCCATCACGGCAATGAGTTCGACGAGCGTAACCCCGCGACGTTTTCGTTGAGACATCGCAAGGTTACCTGAACGGTTTCTGGGAAGGAACGGTCCGATTCGCGATGCTACTTACGCGGCCAGTAGATCTCTTCGCCCTTGATGACCGTGAAAAACTGGATGCGGTCTTGTTGTTCCGCACTCGACATCGGACGGATCTGGTAGCGGTTGCCGTAA
>JANXNT010000613.1 GCA_025353985.1 Limnoglobus sp. | reverse complement strand
GAGTTTGGCATCAACCATTAATAACGGAACATTACCATGACGCCGCTTTGTACGTCTTTGGATCATCGCTTGTCGCGACGGATGTTTCTCGGCGCGTCGGGTGCGATGGCACTCGGTGGGCTGGCGACGCCCGTGCTTGCGGAGCAACTTCGCAAAGAGCGAAAGCAGGTGTTGTTCGTCTGGCTCGATGGCGGCATGAGCCAACTCGAAAGTTGGGATCCGAAGCCGAACACGCCGTTCGGCGGCCCGTTCCGCAGCATCCCGACTAGTGTGCCCGGCATTCATATTTCCGAGTTGCTACCGAACTGCGCACGGGCGATGAAGCACCTTGCGATCGTGCGAAATATCAGCACGCAAGACAACTCCCACTCGGCGGGTGTCGAACGCATTCAGCGTGGCGACCCGAAGAATCGCGGCGTCGTTTACCCGTACTTCGGCTCGGCGGTGGCGAAGCTCGTCGGCTCCGGTGACAGTGGGCTGCCACCGTACGTCTGGGTCAAGCCGATGAGCGGCGGTTTCATGTACAAGGATGCCGGTTTTCTCGGCCCGAAATACGGCGCGCTCGCACTCGGCGACGGCAAACCGCCAGAGAATTTGCTCCGGCCAGCGGACGTGACTTCCGACGACGACCGCGAACGCAACGAACTGCGCAAACTCGCGGATTCGCGTTATGCCGCGAACCGTCGCCCGGACACTACCGAGGCCAACAGCTACGCCTTCGAGTTGGCCGCCCAACTCCAGAAGCGGATCGAGTTATTCGATGTTTCCAAGCTGCCCGCGAAGGACCAGGAACGCTACGGCACGCACGATCTCGGACGACACTTATTGCTGGCGCGGCGATTACTCGAAGAAGGCGTCACCTTCGTCAAAGTCACATCGTACGGCTGGGACACGCACGGCGATCACTTCAACGGCGCGGCGAACTTGCACCCGAAATTCGACAAGCCGTTTGCCGCGATCATCGAAGATCTCGCCGAACGCGGAATGCTCGACAACGTGCTCGTGATTGCCATCGCGGAGTTTGGCAGAACGCCGCGAATCAATGGGCACTTGGGGCGCGATCACTGGCCGGAAGCGTGGTCCGCGTGCATGGCGGGACGCGGAATCAAGAAGGGCGTCGCCGCCGGGAAAACGAACGCGAACGGTACCGAAGTAAACGGCGAACCGGTCGATATCGGTGGGCTGTTCCACACCTGGTACGAAGCGCTCGGCATTAGTGGCGACAAAGTCCGTTACCACAACAATGGCCAACCGCTGCCGATCGCCCACGAAGATATGCATGCCGTGAAAGAGGTGCTCGCATGAAACCGCCCGTACTCCGCGGCAAGCCGATCGTACCGCCGGCACAAATTTCACGCATCCGTTTCAGCCCGTGCGGCCAGCAACTCGCCGCCGCTTCACACGATGCCACCATCAAGCGTTGGGACGTGACCGGCACCGTCGCGAAGGATCTCCCCGCGCTCGGCGGGCACAACGGCTACGTGGTCAGCCTCGCGTTCCATCCGGATAAACAACGGCTGTTCACGTGCGACACGTGGGGCGAGCTGATCGGCTGGAATTACCTCGATGGCAAGGTCATCTGGGAGTTGCCGAGCGCGCACGATGGCTGGTTGCGTGCCATCGCGCTATCGCCTGCCGGCGACACCGTGACAACGTGTGGCCGTGATGGTTTCGTTCGTTTTTGGAACGCCACCGATGGCAAGAAAACCGGCGAAGTTTCGCTCGACGTCGATCTCTTCGCGATGGCATATCACCCCGACGGAAAGTCGCTGGTCGTCGGCGATTTGTTCGGCAACATCCGCGAGATCACGCTCGCTACGCACAAAGTCGAACGCACGATTTCCGTGAAGGCGTTCCACATGCTCGACCGCATTCAGGATGTCGGCGGGGTACGCGGCCTGTTGTTCGATGCGAAAGCCGAGACGCTG
>JANXNT010000546.1 GCA_025353985.1 Limnoglobus sp. | reverse complement strand
GCGGGCACCACGGACATTCCCTTTCCGTCGAGCACGACATCGTTGGCGGCGTCTACGCTCACATCGGGTCCAGGTCGCGCCCCGAGTTGCGAGGAATTCGCGGTGCCAACCTCTGGCAGGTCGTCGGCGACAACTCGTTTCATCACTCGATAAACCCGAGGGATAACGGGCGACGGTGGTAAATCAGGGGATTGAGTGGCAGCATCCATACAACTATTGTACAGGGTACGGCATGTTCGCAGGAGAGCGTCTCGTGTAACCATCCGCTCAAACGCATCCAGATTGGCTTGCCCTGGGGCAAACTTGCACCTACGCCAGTATGCCCTTCACGACTTCGCCGTGGACGTCGGTGAGTCGCATGTCGCGGCCGCCGAAGCGTACGGTGAGCTTCGTGTGTTCCATGCCTAGCAGGTGCAAGATTGTGGCGTGCCAGTCGTGCATCGTCACTTTGTTTTCGATGGCGTGGTAGCCGAATTCGTCGGTCGCGCCGTAGACGCTGCCGCCCTTGGTGCCGCCGCCCGCCATCCAGAGGCTGAACCCGAACGGGTTGTGGTCGCGACCATTGCTCCCTTGGGCGAACGGCGTGCGACCGAACTCTCCGCCCCAGATCACCAGCGTGCGATCGAGCATCCCGCGGGCCTTCAAATCCTTGAGCAAACCGGCGATCGGTTTGTCCACTGCCAGTGCGTTGTCATCGTGGCCCTTTTTGAGGTTCGAATGCTGATCCCAACGATCGTGGCCGAGGTTCGGGCAGAGCAATTCGACGAAGCGCACGCCGCGTTCGACCAGTCGCCGGGCGATCAGACACTGCTTGCCGTAGATGTCGGTCTTCGCGTCGCCGATGCCGTACGAGGCTTTTAACGCAGCGGTTTCCTTGGACAGATCGTAAACGTCGGGCACGGCCACCTGCATTCGTGCCGCGAGTTCGTAGTTGGCGATGGCGGCATCGATCGCGTCGTTCGGCCCCGTGCGTTCCCGCGTGGCGGCATCGAGCTTGCGGATGAGTGCGAGCTTCGCCTTCTGCGATTTCGCCGCGCCATCGGGTGGTGTGAGGTCCGCCACGGGCCGTGCGCCGTTCTGGAACATCGACCCCTGATAGGTCGCCGGTAAGAAGCCGTTGCCGAAGCAATCGAGGCCACCCGGCGGGATCATCCCGCTACCGAGCACGACGAAGCCCGGCAGTTCGTTCGACTCCGAACCCAGCCCGTAGTTCACCCACGACCCCATACTCGGCCGCCCCTGTTGGCCGTTCCCCGTGTGAAAGAAATAGTTCGCGTTCGTATGTTCGGAGAAATTCGACACCATCGAACGCACCACGGCGAGATCGTCCGCACACGTCGCCACGTGCGGAAACAGATCGCTGACCCACAACCCGGACTTGCCATGTTGGGCGAATTTCCACGGGCTGCCGAGCGTGTTGCCGTTGTTGTTGAACTGCGTCGGCTCTTTTTTCATCTTGAAGGGTAAGCCGTTTTCCTTCGTCAGCCGCGGCTTCGGATCGAACGTATCGACCTGCGACGGCCCGCCATCCATATACAGGAAAATGACGCGATCCGCCTTGGCGGCAAAGTGCGGCGGCTTCGCAGCCCCGTGTGCCGTGTCGCCGAACAGCGACGCGAACGCCATCGCGCCAAAGCCATTCGACGAGCGAACGAGCCAATCGCGACGCGACATCGGGTATTGCATGGGAACTCACTCGGGAAGTTGCAGGCAGGTAGGGTCAATTTACACGATTATCGCTTTCGTGCCAGCCCGCTGCGCAAGCAAGGGGAGGGAGTTCATCGTGGGTGGAAGCCCCTTGCTCGCGCTGCGGGCTAGCCGGAATCGTACCAAAATTACACCACGCCGACGCCGTTGACGAGGTCTCGGTGCGTGAGTTCGCGGTTGGCGGGGGCGATGAGGTAGCCGCCGGGGGAACCGGAGCAATCGAGCGTGACTTGCCGTGAATTCGGCACCGTGAAGCCCGTTTCGGCGGCGATGTGGCCCGTGACGAGCCAGTCGGCATCGACCTTTCGCAAGAACAGTTCGACGCTTTCCTCGGAGGTGTCGCGGCCCCAGAGCATCCCGTAAACGATGCCGCCAGGCTGGTACTCCTTGTCGTCGTAGCGATCTTGTTCGAGCTTGCGCACGTCGAACAGCGGCAAGTTCCGGCCGGGGATGAGCGTGTGGCTGAAGAAGATGCGGTTCGCGGTGCGCAGCCCCATCGGGCAGGCCTGGAATAGCTCGATGTACGCGCGATAAATCTCCGGCATCGCGGCCCCGTACGCGGCAATCACGCCTTTGCGGAAGCGCTCGTTGAGGTCGTCGCTGCCCTTCAGAATCTTGCGGCCCGTCCACTGTGCCATCTCGTGATTGCCCGGCAAATAATGCACGCGATTCGGGAATTGGCACTTCACCGCCGCGAATAAATCGACGAGTTGGTGCGATTTCTCGCTGCCATCGGGGTACGGAAACGGCCCGTGTACGAGTTCCTGCAACACGAGGTGCCGTTGCGGATTCGCGGCCAAGTCGGCGAGTTTCCAGACCGCTTGAAAGTTCGGTACGTGGCCGTGAAGATCGCCGACGACGAAGACATCGCTGGCATCGATGAGATGAACGAGGTGCCCGACGCGACCCGGCGTGGCGGCCACGGCGTCGATGGCCCGGCGAAGCGTGTTCAACATTCGGTCCGGTGGCGGCATAAAAGCTCCTCGAAGTCGTATTGTAGTCACACGCGCATTTTTCACAATTACCGGGGGCATTCATGGTTATCGCACGGCAAGCAGTCATTCTCGAACCGTACAAAGTCGGCGTCCGCGAGGTGACACTCAACGACCCCGCCGCGAATCAAATCCTAATCGCGGCCGAGTATTCGGGCGTCAGCGCGGGTACCGAACTCGCCGTGTACACCGGCTCGCACCAGTGGCTCAAAGACCCGAACCTGCCCGATTGGAAGTTCCCGTTTCGCTCCGGATACTCGGCAGCGGGGCGGGTGCTGAAGGTGGGCAAAGAGTTCCCCGGTGGCTTCCAGGAAGGCGATCGCGTCAGTTTCCCCGGCAACCATGCGTCGGCGGAACTGCTCACGGTAGGCCACGAACGCTGCCGCGTCTGGAAGATGCCGGACTCGCTGAACTTCGAGAAAGCCGCCGTGGCGGTGATCGCGCGTTACGGCCTCGGCGCGTCGATCCGCGCGGGGCTGACACTCGGCCGCAGCGGGGCGGTGTTGGGCCTCGGCATCATCGGCCAGTTCGCGCTCCGTTGCCAGATCGCGGCCGGAATGTCGCCCGTTGTCGGCATTGATGAAGTGAAAATGCGCCGCGAAGCCGCACTCGCCGCCGGTGCGGATTTTGTCATCGACCCAAAGGCGGGCGATGTGAAACAACAACTGCACGCGCTGCTCGGCACGAAGGGCGCGGAAGTCGTCGCCGACGCGACCGGCGTACCCGCCGCGATCCCCACCGCCATGAGCCTCGCCTGCGATGCGGGGCAAGTCATCGTCGTCGGCAGCCCGCGCGGCAAAGCCGCCGAAGTGAACTTCTACGACGACCTGCACCGCCGTTACATCGAAGTCAGCGGCGCGCACGGCAACATGCTCTTCGAACCCGCACACATTCGCCTGGCCGGTGCATGGGATATCAACAAGGCGCAAATGTGGTTATTGCGAACAATCGCCAATGGACGACTGAGCTTAAACAAACTCGTCACACATACCATCGCACCCGAAGGCTTAGGCGAAGCGTATGAAGGCTTGTTAAAAAACAAGGACGAGTATCTGGGCGTCAACGTGAAGTGGGTGTGAGAGGCCTTGAAATGCGAGAATCGGAAATTTCCGTGGTGCGTTTACAACTCCGATTCCGCATGATCTCGTAACGCCCCGCTACGAGGATTACCCGATGTCCGACGAAACGCTTTTCTCCGATGCTCTGGCCATTGCCGATCTGGTCGCACGGGCCGCGTTCCTCGATCGTGCCTGCCCGGACCCTGCGCAACGTCAACGGGTAGTCGAACTGCTCGCCGCCGTTGGCAAGTCTCACGCGCTGGACCGGCCCCCGGTCGATCTCGCTCGCACCGGTGCGTACGAACCAGTGACCGTCAAAGATTCTGCGTCTGTAGGGGATCGGATTGGGCCGTACAAGTTGCTCGAAATGATCGGTGAAGGCGGCATGGGCGAAGTCTGGGTGGCCGACCAACTCGAGCCGATCAAACGCCGCGTGGCGATCAAACTCATCAAGTCTGGTATGGATTCGCGAAGCGTCCTCGGCCGATTCGAGGCCGAACGTCAAGCCCTGGCCGTGATGGACCACCCGAACATTTCCAAAGTATTCGACGCGGGCACCACGACTGATGGCCGCCCATATTTCGTGATGGAATTGGTGAAAGGCACGCCGATTACGGAGTTTTGCGACGCCCGCAAGCTGACGCCAAAGCAACGGCTCGAATTGTTCATTCCCGTGTGCCACGCGATTCAGCACGCCCACATGAAGGGGATCATTCACCGCGACATCAAGCCATCGAACGTCCTGGTGGCACTGCACGATGAACTGCCAGTTCCGAAGGTCATCGACTTCGGCGTGGCGAAGGCGATCGGCCAGCAACTCAGCGAAAATACGATCTACACCGGCTTTGGCGCACTCGTCGGCACACCGGCGTACATGGCACCAGAGCAAGCCACGTTCAATCAACTCGATGTCGATACGCGGGCCGATGTGTACGCGCTCGGCGTGCTGCTGTACGAACTCCTTGCGGGCAGCCCGCCGATCGAGAAGGAGCGGATGAAGAAGGCCGCGCTCGACGAAGTGCTGCGGATTGTCCGCGACGAGGAACCACCGCGGCCGAGCGCACGACTCAGCACCTCGCAAGCGAAGGCCAGCATCGCGGCGACCCGGCCGTCGGATCCGGCAAAACTTTCGGCGCTCATGAAAGGCGAGATCGACTGGATTGTGATGAAGGCACTGGAGAAAGACCGCACCCAACGCTACGACACCGCCATCGGCTTCGCCGCCGATGTGCAACGCTATCTGGCTGGTGAACAAGTGCAGGCCGTGCCGCCAAGCGTGGGGTATCGTGTGCGGAAGGCGTACCGCCGGAACAAGACGGCGGTGCGGGTAGTGAGTCTTATGGTATTCGCACTTCTTGTAGGCATGATCGGCGCAACGATCGGACTGATTCGCGCGAAGTCGGCTGAAGCAATTGCCAACAACGCCCTCGTCGCCGAATCGGCCGCCAAGCAGGAAGCGCTGGCAGCGCTCGATGAAATCGCCGGACCGGTTTTGGAGGAATATGTTGTCAAATTGCCAAGTCGGAACGAGGCTCAAACAGACTACCTGAATCAGTGGCCGTCTTTTCGATGTACTATGCTGGTCGCTGTCCATTGTAGATTTCGAATTCTTCAAACACACCCACAAGCGAAGCGGAAATCTTTATCCGCCCGCACTGCTGCAAAGAACGCCTCGACTGTCGGGAATTCATGAGTAGAAATTCCAGTTTGATGCGCCCGCAATGGCTCATCTGACAATGGATTCCCCTTTCTTAAGAACATTGAAATGTGGTCATGGACTGCTGAGGAAAATTTCTCGACGAAAGTAGTCTTGAACCCCACTGAAACCATATCCTTTTCAAATACGGTGATCGAGAAGGTAATAGCGTACCAGTCTTTCTGTGGAATTTCATTATAAATCCACTCGGTCCACTCCAGGATTTGTGTCATTTTCGGAATGGAGTTCTCATTGCGAACGCTAATGTGACGCTCCAGCCGCTTGCGCGCTTCAATTGATGTCATGATGGAATCACCCGGAAAAAGGCTGAGGTATTTGTATTATCCACGAGAGACAAACCATTACTTCTTGTCCAGGATCTTCCATATCTCTTTAAATCGCTCTTCTTGACCTGTAACCGTTCACGGGGTAAAACGCTTGAAATCCAAGGCTGTTTTTGACTGAGATTGCCTTAAAAGGTCGGTTTTGGACCGATTTTCAGCAACAGATACGCAAAAAGTCCTTAAAAATCGTCATTTGACCCCGTGAACGGT
>JANXNT010000505.1 GCA_025353985.1 Limnoglobus sp. | reverse complement strand
AACGTGCAACCCGCGTGGTTGGCCTATCGCAAAGTCGTTCGCACGATCGAAAAAGAGATCGGTCGCGGCCAACCGGGCGTGCCGAGTTGTGTAAAAATTCCTAGCGTAGAAGTTGCGACAAATCTCATCGAATCGTCATCGTGGATCGCGACACTCGATCGACGCACATCCGAGTGGACGACCCCTGGTAAAATTGCTGCCGAAATTTTATCTGCATACACGGAGTTCGACACATTGCAGAAGGCCGAAAGTTGGATGGATGACTTTTCGGGGAAAGAAATCTTCCGGCCCATTCGCGATTTTCTCTACACGCCAAAAAGTGGGAATGTCACCGACCACGATGCCGACTTTGCGGCCGAAATCGGGTCGTGGCAAGCGGCGAACGACCGCGTGCCGCCCGACATACACGACTTGTTATTATCGCTGCGTTCGCGTGTCGGTATCCATCCCTAATCTACGAGGCTCATCATATGCCGACGGAAACGATCGAGTTTGATGTTCGCACCGATGAGATGCTCATCAATATGGGGCCGCAACATCCGAGCACGCATGGCGTGTTGCGGTTGGTGCTGCGTACCGATGGCGAAGTCGTTCGCGATGTGGTACCGCACCTCGGCTATTTGCACCGCTGTGCGGAGAAAATTGGCGAAAATGTCACGGTGTTACAGTTCATCCCCTACACGGACCGGATGGATTATCTTGCGGCGATGAACATGAATCTTGGCTATTCGTTGACCGTCGAAAAACTGTGCGGGATGGTCATACCCGAAAAAGCACAAGTGTTACGTGTACTAATCTGCGAGTTGAACCGTATTGCCTCACACCTCGTTGGCATGGGCGCATATGGTTTGGACCTCGGTAGTTTCAGCCCGTTTCTGTATGCGTTCCGCGAACGCGAACATATACTCGATTTATTCGAAGATGCATGTGGCGCGCGGCTCACGTATAGTTACCTTACAGTCGGCGGTGCCCACGACGATCTGCCCGATGGCTGGCTCGAACGTTGCCGCAAATTCCTCGAATACTTCAAGCCGCGCATCCCCGAATATCACGCGATGCTGACGGACAATCACATCTTCGCGAAACGCACAGCAGGCGTCGGCGTACTCGGTCGGGACATGGCCATCAACTACGGTTGCAGCGGCCCCGTGTTGCGGGCTTCGCTCGACCGAACAAAGGGCGATCCGCTCTGGGATTTACGCAAAACGGAGCCGTATTCCGGCTACGAAAACTACACATTCGACGTGCCTGTGCCACCGTTCGACCGTGCGCCGCCCGGTGCGATCATCGGCGATTGCTGGCACCGTTTCTATGTGCGAATGCTGGAAGTCGTCGAGAGTATTCGCATCTGCGAACAGGCGATGGAGAAGTACCCGCAAGCCACCGGTTCGCACCGGATCGAACCGCCACGCACGCTGACGCCGGGAGAATGTTACCTGGAAACCGAGTGCCCGCGTGGGCAGATGGGCTTTTACATCGTCGGCCGGCCGAGCAAGGAAGCGGTGCCACTGCGGGTCCGCGCCCGCTCGGGTTGCTTCTCGAATCTCAGCGTCGTCGAGGAACTCTGTCGCGGTTGCCTCGTCGGCGACATTCCCGCGATCCTCGGTAGTTTCGATGTCGTGATGGGCGAAATCGATCGGTAATGCAAAATCCCGGACGGCCGCGAACGAACAACGAGACACCGCGTCGTTCCCTTTCAGGAGTGCGTCCCATGATGTTCCTTCGTGCGGCATTGGTGATGTGCGTTGTGGCAGGCGTTGCGGTGGCGGGGCGAGACATCGTGCTGACCTCGCACGAATCGGCGAGCGGTCGGTTCGCGGCGGACTTTCCCGGCAAGCCAAAAACGGCATCGCGCACGGTGCCATCACCGGCAGGCGGGCTAACCGTAACGGCCGAGACGGCGACCGCGAAAGGGCAATCGGATGTCGTGTTCGCCGTCGCGTACACCGATTACCCCGCGACGTTTGCGAACCTCGATGCCAGCAAATTGCTGATTGCGGTGCGAGATGGTATGAAGACCCGCGACGGCACCATCTCGAACGAGAAAGACCTCACCGTCGATGGCGACCGGCCCGCCGGAATCGAGATGCAATTCGATTACGGCAAAACCCACACCCGCGCCCACCTGCATCTCGTCGGCA
>JANXNT010000500.1 GCA_025353985.1 Limnoglobus sp. | reverse complement strand
ATTTTGCAGGTATTCCCAGGGTACGACGTAAGACGTCTAACCCTGGGCTAAACGTTGGAACCCCGTTGGGGTAAAAACGTTGAAACTCTTTACCCCAACGGGGTTAGATCCCATAGCCCAGGGTTAGACGCTTCGTCGTACCCTGGGTGTACTACAGTTTACCCGTCTTGGCCCTCTTCAATGGGGTCAACACCGCTTCGACTTGGGCGGCTTCTTTCGGCATGTTGTTGGCCTTGAAGAATGCCAATGCTTGCTCGTGAACCTTCACGGCGTAATCGGTGACTTCGTCGCCGCGAGTTTTTGGGATTCGCGGCAGAAAATCTGTATAGAACTTCGCAAGTTTCTTCGTGCCATCCTTATAGTTTGCACACACTTCCGCGAGCTTGTCGAGTACCTTCGGCACGTAACGCCCTTCGCCGGGGAACTTGCTGATCGTCTGCGCCAAACCCTCGGCGGCCTTCTTGTAATCTTTCGCGTCTTCGATGTACTCCGCCCACTTGATCCGGCACTCGCACGCCAAGTCTGGCCGACCGAGCACCTCGTATTTCAGTACCGCCTTCTCGAACACCGAACCGCGTTGCGTCTTGTCTTTTTGGCTCGTTAAAATCGGGTCGAACAGCGTCCAGCTAAAATCCGGGTAACCCGCGAAACTGGTGAACGCCTTGTTTGCGAGATTGACCGCATCGGGCGGGTCGATGGTTTTGCCGTCCTTCGCGACCTCCGCGAGTTCGGTCCACGCTTTCTCGCAATGCGGGAAAATCTCGAATATCTTCTTCAGAAATACGACTTGCTGTTTCGGCGTCAGTTCCTTTTTTTCCATGTAATATGGGTACATTCGCATGAGCAGATCGGCATGACGCGCGTTTTGCGGTGCGACGCCGATCGTGGCCAGGCGTCGTTCCATATCTCGATCCGTAATCGGGCGGCCGCTCTTCGGGTCGGTGAGGTGGCCGATGTAAAACTGATCGCCGAAGTAACGCCCTTCTGACGCCATCACGAAATCGATCTTCTCTTTCGTGATACTTTTAATTTCGACCCACATCACCCATGCGTGCAGACCGCCGCTGTTGCCTTCGCCCCAAACGTACTCCGCAGGCACCGCGATACTCTTCGCCACCCGTGCCGAGAAGTCGGCTTGTTGCGCGCAAACTCCGCCGTATTTCTTGACGCCTTCTAGGGTGTAATCGTTGCCGGTGAGTTTGCATTCGCCCTTGCCGCCGCCATTCTTTTGTTCCGTGCGAAGCATCTCTTTATCGTAGACGATTTCCTTATAGATTCCGCCGATGCCAGCGCGCTTCTTCATATAGTTTTTAATCGCCCAATCGCGTTCGGTTCCGGGTGTGCGATTATTAACCATATGTACGAGAAACTCCCAAGGCAGGTTTTGTACCACACCTTTGAGTTCGCCTTCATGCGCGATGAGATACTCGTAATTTTCCTTCCATCCGATCGTCAGCGGATCGATCGGCAGGTTGCTGCGCGTGCGCCGTTGGTGTTGGCGATAGTCGTAGATCGCCTTCGGATTATCCCAGACGACGCAGATCGCAATCGCCAAATTCGCGTGGGCTTTCAGCTTGTCCGGGCCGAGTTTGTAGAGTTCGCGAAAAATTTTGAGTGCGTCTTCGAACTGGTCGTCATCTGCGTTGAGTGCTGTGAACAGCGTGTCGCGTATTTCGGGATTGTCCTTCAGGAACTTCGCGATTTCCTCGTAATCTTTGTCGAACCCCGTGCGAATGTCGGCATCGTATTTCTTCTCGAAGTACGCGGACATCACTGAGCGAACCGCTTTGTATTCGCCCTTCGAGAGCATTTTGGTGCTGCCGAGCGCGTCGACGAACACCTGTTCGAGTTCCGCCGGCTTGGCGTCTTGCGCGAACGACGGCGACGCAATGAGTGTAACCGCGACAACAAAAAGAACGCGAGCGATGAGCGACATAAAACCTCCAGGAGAGAGAGTGTTAATATCTCGCGCACGCATCGAAAGTTCAACAGGATTGCGGTAGAATTGCAGAGTGAACGCAGAACCGCACGGGGTCCGATCATGATTTGTACGCTTATTCTCCGCACGCTCGCCTTCGCGTTGCTGGCAACGGCCACGCTAATGGCAGGCGAATTTAACAAGAAACGCAGCATCGGCGATGCCGCACCGGCATGGAAAGACCTCGAAGGCACCGATGGAAAGTTGCATGCGCTCGCCGACCTCAAAGACAAAGACGCGGTCGTGGTCGTGTTCACATGCAACAGTTGTTTGATCGCGGTCGATTACGAAGATCGCATTATCGCGTTCGCAAAGAAACACGCGGGGCCGGACAGCAAAATCGCGGTGGTCGCCATTAACGTGAATACCATTAAGGTCGATCAATTGCCGAAGATGAAGGAACGTGCGGAAAAGAAGAAGTTGCCTTATACATACCTTTACGATCCCTCACAAGAAATCGCGAAGGCATACGGTGCAACTTATACACCGGAATTTTTCGTATTGAACAAGGAGCGCAAGATCGTCTACATGGGCGCGTTCGACGACAGAACCAATGCTGAGGAAGCGAAAGTTAACCACATCGAAGCCGCACTCATTGCGATTACCGCTGGAAAAGCAGTCGAGAAAGCCGAAACCATCGCTCGCGGCTGCCAGATCCGCTTCAACCGCGATGGTAAATAATCTATCGGGAGTCCTATCCTATCTCCATGAATCCACCACACACAACCATAACCAACGCTTGTCGCGGATCGCTGCAAGCTTGGTCTGAGACACCGCTTCGCGAACGTTTACAGTTCGTTCGTGAGTTGCGCTATTTGCTCGTCGAATCGCGAGATGAACTGACGGCGGTCGCGTGTGCGGAAGTCGAGCGGATTCCATACGAGATGATCGCCACCGATGTGCTGCCCACGGCGGCGGCGTGTCGCTTTCTCGAAAATGAATCTGCGCGGATTTTGGCACCGCGGCGCATATCCGGACGGCCGTTGTGGTTGCTCGGTTGCCGGGATGTTGTCCATCGGCGACCTCGCGGCATCGTGGGCATCCTCGGCACGTGGAATTATCCGATTTTTTTGAACGCGGTACCGATCCTACACGCACTCGTTGCGGGTAATGCCGTAATCTGGAAGCCGAGCGAACGCACCCCGAAGATGGCGACGCTGTTGCACGAATTGTTCCTGCGAGCGGGCGTCCCGGCGGAATTGTTCGTGTTACTGCCCGCCACCCGCGATGGCGGCGAGACGCTTCTTGAAGCCGACATCGATTTCCTGCACTTCACCGGTTCGGAACCGGTTGGGCGAAAAATCGCGACGCGGCTCGGCGAGCGATTGATACCGTCTGCACTCGAACTTTCCGGCTGCGATGCCATGATCGTCCTGCCCGATGCCGACGTGCAATTCGCAGCGCGAGCCGCTTGGTTCGGCGCGACGCTCAACAAGGGTCGAACCTGCATGGCCGTGCGGCGTGCCATCGTCGCGCGGCCGCTGTTCGAGACATTCGAGAATGCACTTCGGGCACTTCCTGCGAACGGCCTCTCGATCCTCATCGAACCCGCCATCGGTCACCCGTCGCGCCGCGATGCGACATTCGAACCGAACCTGGCGGTGATGGCGTACGACACGCTCGAAGATGCGGTGCGGATTCATGCCGAGTCGCCGTTCCGGTTGACGGCATCGATCTTCACGAGTGACGCAATTGCGGGAAACGAACTCGCAGCGAAGTTGCGTGTCGGTGCGGTCACGATCAATGATGTGATTGCCCCGACGGCCCACCCCGCCACGCCGTTCGGTGGCCGGAGTGCGGCCGGTTGGGGCGTTACGCAGGGCGTTGAAGGATTGCTGGAAATGACTGTGCCGCAAGTCGTGACTACGCGAAAGGGAAAGTTCCGTCCGCACATCGACGCTGCGATTTCCGGCAACCCGGCCGCAGGCGACGTGACGACGGGGATGTTGCGATTGACCCACGCCCGCCGTTGGCGCGAGCGATGGTCCGGGATGTGGCAAATGCTATGCGGGATGAAGAACGTCGGCAAAAACTAGATTTTGTCGACCTGCCAGAATTCGAGGTTGTCCATCGTGACGGGGCGGCCCCACATCTGGACGACGACAGTGATTTTCGGCGTGTCGTTGTCGTCTTTGGCTTCGGCGATTTCGAGAACTTCGCCTTCTTGACCGGCGAATGCCCCGTCGCGCAGGCGGACTTTGTCGCCCTTTTCGAGGTCGATTTTGACCTTCACCTTACGCGTGGTTTTTACGTCACCACCCGCCGCGGCGGAGAGTTCCGTGCCGAGCATGACGGCGACTTCGCGGTCGCTCATCGGCGCGGGTGGCTTGTTCGGCCCGCCGCCGACGAAGTCACCAACGCCACTCGTTTCGCGGAACAAATACAGGACTTGGTCGTTGAACTCGACCTCGGCCATCAGGTAGCCGGGGTACTTCTTCTTTTCCTTAATGACGCGCTTTTCTTTCGTAACTTTTTCGCCGTTCTCGTTTTTCTTGGTGGTCTTCTTGACTTCGGTCACGCGCTCGACGGGGATGATGATTTGCGCGATGAACTCTTCGAGGCCTTCGACTTTGACGTTGCGCTCGAGGCGCGCTTTGATCGATTCTTCTTGCCCGCTAGCGACTTTGACGACGTACCAACGC
>JANXNT010000487.1 GCA_025353985.1 Limnoglobus sp. | reverse complement strand
ACCGACAACGCGATGTCACTCCGTTACCCGAATCGCTTTTGCACGTCGTTTCGTTCGAGCACCCGGACCTTATCGGCCTACCCGAACGGCTCCTCGGCAACGTGCTGCTGGCCATCGATTTGGCACACGCACGGCGGCTGTTACTAGACCATCCGCGACACCGCATTGTCACTCGAACGGGGGAACTCCTCGAACCCGATGGTACGATTGTCGTCGGCCCGCCACGCGGCGAAAGTGGCATCCTTTCGCGGAAGAGCGAACTGCGCGAATTGCGGATTCAAATCGCAACGATGGACGTGCGAATCGCTGCAATTGAAGGCGAACAGACGCAGTTTCGCAACAAAGCTGATGCACTCGATGCGCCGATCGGCGGACGAGAAGCGGAGATCGGGGCGCAAGCCGGCGAGGCCGGAAACTTACGCGAACGGATCGTCGAGCAGCAACAGAAACAGACGCGATTAACCGAGTTGGCGGAGTTGGTAAACAGCGAGTCGATGATCCTTTCGGGGGAGATTCAGAAAGCGGAAAAGTCGTGGCAAGCCGCGCTGTTGCAAGCACAGGAAGCCGACGAGGCCGCGCTGACGGTGAAGCGGCGTTTGGAGAATGCGGATGCGCAACAACGGGCATCGGAACGGGAACGCGAGCAACGCCAAGCCGCGGACACTGCCACCCAGGTGTCACTGACGCGCGTGAAGCAACAGTTGGCGGGGCTACAAGCACGGAGCCACGAGTTGGCGGGCGAGTTGCGACAACGGAAAATCGATGCGCTGAACATCGCAAACACCGAACGCAGTGCGCGCAGCCGACAGATCGAAAACCAATTGGCGATCTTGCGGGCGACGGCATCGGCGGCGGTGGCGTTCGCGGAAAAAGACGTGCAGCAAGCGAGCGTCCGCGAGTGGGCGGCACGCCGCGACACGCTTCGTGTACAGCGAGATTCCGTGCAAAGTGAACTTCGCAACGTACGCGATTCGTGGAAGCAACAGCAAGACCACGCCCACGCGCGCGAACTCACGGTGCGCGATTTGCGTAACCGCCGCGACACGATTGCGGCCCGCATACAGGACGATTACCAGATCGACCTCGCCGCACATCTGGCGAGTCACCCGGAACAGCCGCACGCCATCATCGGGGACGGTGCGCAAGACGACATTGAGGAATTGAAACGGAAAATCGCGAAACTCGGCAGCGTCAACCTCGAAGCGCTCGAGCAATTGAACATTGAGGAAGCCCGCGAGAAATCGATTCGCAAAGACTATGACGATCTCGTGGAGGCCGCAAAATCGCTATTGGAGATTATCGAGAAGATTAACGTCGATAGTCGCAAGTTATTCAACGATACTCTCAATGTCGTGCGTGTCCACTTTCAAGATTTGTTTCGCAAACTCTTCGGCGGCAGCATGGCGGACATCGTCCTCGAAGACCCAACGGATGTCCTCGAAACGGGAATCGAAATCACTGCCCGACCGCCGGGAAAGGAACTGCGTAGCATCTCGCTGTTGTCCGGCGGCGAAAAAACACTGACGGCGGTGGCGCTGCTGTTGGCTATGTTTCGTAGCAAACCGAGTCCGTTTTGCTTGCTCGACGAAGTCGATGCCGCACTCGACGAGGCCAACACCGCGCGACTCGCCGAAGTTATCAAGGACTTCCGCAGCACCTCGCAGTTCATCATCATCACGCACAAAAAGCGTACGATGGTAATGGCCGACGTCCTACATGGAGTCACCATGCAAGAAAGCGGCGTAAGCAAACAAGTGGCCACACGCATTGACGATTGGCCCGATGAAACAAGCGAACTGAAAGTAGCTGCTTGAGTTGTGGCGAGTGGCGAGTGAAGGATGCTCCGATGGGATTGTCTGCTTTGCAGATTCGCGTTTCGCTTGATGCGCTGACTGTGATTGAGCCTCGGTTTGGCACTGCGATTGCGCAGGTTGGTTATCCGGAGCCGCGGGTTCGCGCACCGGGTTATGCGACGCTGTTGCGGACGATCCTTGGCCAGCAGGTGAGTTTCAAATCTGCGGATGCGGTTTGGCAAAAATTGGAGGCGGCGTTGGGCGATGTTACCGATCCGCAAACGGTTGCGTCGGCGTCTTTCGATGAGTTACGCGCCTGTGGATTCTCGCGCCAGAAGCAGAGCTACGCTCGCAGTCTGGCCGAACATTTGATTGCGGGCGAACTGAAACTCGATGCGTTACCTGCCGACGATGAAGACGCAATTACGCTTCTCACGAAGGTGAAAGGCATCGGGCGCTGGTCGGCGGAGATCTACTTGCTGTTTGCGGAAGGCCGCCCCGACATCTGGCCCGCTGGCGATCTGGCCGTGCAAATCGACATCGGCCACATCTTGCAATCGCCAGAGCGGCCGACCGAGAAACAGCTACGAGCCATCGGCGAAGCCTGGCGACCGCATCGCGGGGCCGCCGCCATTTTCGCATGGCACCACTACATGCAAGTCACGTAACCGATCAATTCCTATGGTGTGGGCACTCCAGTTTTTCGCGGGCCGTTCGTACAATTTGTTTCATGCACCCTCGGAATGCTTCGCTCGATCTTCTCCGGGCACTCGCCATACTGATGGTGCTGGCCACGCATATCGCGAACTCGTTTGCGCGGGGTACGCCCCTCGCGAACTGGCTCAGTGTCGGTGGGCGGGGCGTCGATTTGTTCTTCGTTCTCAGCGGTTGGCTGCTCGGCTCGCAACTCTTTCGCGAAGTCCACACGACCGGCACCGTCGATGTGCGACGCTTCTGGATCCGCCGCTGGCTACGCACGCTCCCCGCATATTATGCGGTGTTGTTCGCGACATTTGCGCAACTCATCGTGCAAGGGAAAGCGAGCGTCATCGATTGGCGTTACCTCGTCTTTTTGCAAAATTATCTGCCCGAGATGCCGTACCTCGGCGTGACGTGGTCGCTATGCGTCGAGGAACATTTTTACCTCGCGATCGCCCCCGCCATCTTGTTGTCTTACCGCTATCGCTGGGCATTCGCGCTCGTGGCACTCGCTGTTATGGCTCTGATCGATGCGCACATTCTCGGGTATTACACGCATCGCCCGGACTATCACATGCGCGAAACGCACGTCGTGTTCGTGCAGTGTCTCACGGGCGTGATGCTCGCGGGGATTGCCGAGTTTCGCCCACGCATGTGGCACATCTTGCGAAAAATATCGGGCATCTGGGCGCTACTTTCGCTGTTGCTCATTCTCGTTGCCGCGTGGAACCGCACCTTAGGCGGCTGGACGCTACCCGACTGGGGTACCGGCGGTTGGGCGATGATTTTCGCGGGCTGGATTGTACTTGCAAACTCGACCGCATTCTGGCGAACGGCGGTGAAATCGCGAGCCATCTCGTTCGTAGCAATGCGGGCGTATTCGATCTATCTTGTTCACACCGAAGCGATTCGCGCCGCCGAAAAATTGCAAGTGCTACCCACTGAATTGCAAGCGATCCTCGCCGTGACGCTGGCATTCGCCGGAGCGGAAATTCTCTATCGCGCCGTCGAACGCCCGTGCTACCGACTGCGCGATCGCTGGTCGAAACCGCATCATTCCTTGTCGTCGTCCTCGTCAAGTTCTTCGATCGTTTGCTGACCGAGCATGTTCGCGATTGCGATTAAAACGTGCGGGTTCGGCATCGCGGAGACATCCTTTGCGAACCACGGCAACCAGCCGCCGTGCCGCTTTACTGCAAACGCTTTTTGCGAAATCGTGATCTCTTTGATCTCCGCCCACGGCAACAACCGCTTGCCGTTGAACAACCCCGTCGGCGTCGCGAGGAGTTCGCCGAACGGCACCGGTATCCCCGATGCTAACTCGGAAAGTATCTTTGGCCAAAGGAGCGCGAACGTCTCTCGCTGGATGCGTTCGGCCAAATCCGGGTAATCTGCGAGTGCCGAACTGATCCGCGTCGGGTCGTTGTCTTCGGACGAAACTTCGATCCACGTCGTCCAGACCATCACTTTCGGCGCGACGATTGGCAACCAACAAACCGCGACCGCACCATCGGCATCGCGCTCGATTATCGGCACGGTCCCCGCGACGCGAATTTTGACGACATCGATACTTTTCCACGGGATCGATTCGACTTCGCCATCTTGCAATCGTAGCAGGCCCGTCGGATAAATCAGCACGCGCAACCGCCGACTGCGGAACATCGCTCGTAACAACCCGACGCCCAGAATCGGTGGCAAAATCAGCAATTCGAATTGCACGTGCCCGAAGCGACCGGGGCCGTGTACCCACCACAAGTAATTCGCAACGAGGCCGTAAATCATCAGCCCGATGCCCGCAAACAGCTTGACTCGCAGTCGGCTCCGACTGATGCGAAACAACGCATCCGGCTCGCCGAGGGCGCGCGTCGCCACCGCGATGTCCGCATCGTTTTCCCACTCGTTAGCGTTGTCGGCAGTTTCGCTCGGCTCCATACCAATTCACTCATAGTCGGAACGGGGAATCCTGTCGGTCAGATTGTCGCATCCGGTGGGAAAGGTTCTTCGGTCGCTTGTGAGAGAGGATGGCTTGCCGCGGTAAGCCCACGTCTCAGGTCGTCCAGGTCCGTGTGGTATCGCCGATGCACGGCCCAACGATCTCGGAAGAGGAATGCCTTGAATTCGATGAACGGATGCACGCAGCAGTCCGCGATCGGTGCGCCTTTCAGAACCTTTTCAAGCTCCATCATGCATGACAGACTTCGTGGAAGGTCGAAGAATCGATAACAGTCATGTCGCCCTTTTTGATCGATTCGCGCCTCGTATTTTTCGAATTCGATTCCCGTTCGCCACCAATTGACTTGCGTGCGATTTTCTGGCAAACGATCGTAGCGACGGATTTCTTCATCGACTGTAGCGAAGAAGTGCGTGTCGGTGATTGCCAGGTCCAAATCCGAACTCGGCCCGTACCGTCTCCAGACCTTTCGCTTCTTCCGATTTGGCGAAATACTGAACCCGATTTTCGTGCTTCCGCGAAACAGAAAGTGGTGGGGATGTATCCCCGTCCTTTGAGACAAGTAATCGATAAACTTCGCGTATTGGCTATATGTTGGAAAACCAACTGGCGTACCGGGGAGAATCGCGTGATTGATTAGCCCGTCGGGATCCTCGAAAGCGCGCAGTTGGATTTCGCGGGGCGAAATGAGGATGTGGCCGTGTTCGTTAAACTTCATGTTCGACCGGAGCCTCGGCAGGGCTGACGCAGACCAGGGGTTGGTTGAAGTCGCCGTTACCGTCTCGCATTGGGTCGTTGATCTGCAACCGGACTCGGTGATGACAAATTGGACACTGGAAGACCTCACCCGCAACGGAAGTGTAATTCAATCGCGCGACTTCATTGTTGCAATACGGGCAAGGATCGATGTCGCGGAACTGGCATTTCGGACAGACCGTAACCAGTTCGGGTGGGATATTTCCACAGTTCACGCATTCCGTGCCATTTCCTTCTTGAATCATATTAACCGTGGCCCGGTCAATATAACCGAACTCCCGCATGACTCTCTGGACTTCCGGCAAGTGATCTGTGGCAAACTCGAAGTACGCATTCCGTTCGGCATCCCGGTGCGTGCTGTGACTCGAACTATCGGGATCGATCTCGACCGCCGAATGCGCCCAGAGATCTCGACGCAACCGGGAGGCCCAACGAAGATCTTCACTGGGATCTTCCGGATTGTGGCGAGCGGTAACTCGGATGCGCTGCATGACGACGACCCTTTGTGCATTTCGTTTTCACTACCCGAGATTATACCGGCACAGATCGCGCACGGACATTATCGCCATTCACACAGAGAAACTCATAACTCGACAGCACCACGAGTAACAATTCGCGGCGCAGCCTTTGCCGAATCTGCGTGTTGCCCCGGTTTTGCCCGGCACGCTGCACGCGGGTTCGACATTCTGCCGGTACTTTCCCCTTCGCCTCAAGCCACTCCGCGATCACAATGAAGATTGTTCGTCACCTTCATTTAGAGTGCGTTGCTCATGTCGGCCCCGCTGCGATTGCGGCTCGATGCGGTTGCCCTAACGTCGTTCGCGGCACTGGGCCTCTTCGCGTTCGCTCTGGCCACGTATCCGCCACTGACGGGGTTACAGGCACGCTTTCCGCAAGCGACGACTGTCATCGCACCCGTGGCGAACGCGCTTGGCTTTGCCTCAATCGTCCTCGCGCTCGGCTGGTTTTGTCTCACGGTCCTTTACGTGAAACGGCGTGGTACCGGGCGGCTGTTTACACGTTGCCTAGGCTGGCTGATTCTCATCGCGACTTCCGCCACTGTCATCGACATGACCGCACATCGCCTCACGCTGCCCCCCGCCTCGGCGTTTGGTCCCGGTGGCTCGATCGGCGCGTACCTGCGCTTCGTGTTCGACGATCGCGCGGTCCCGTATCACGTGCTCATTGCCATTGGACTCATCGGGGTGTTGCTCGCGGCGGACAACCTCATTCGAACGCTGATACGCACGATCTGGCTCGCTGTTCGCGGCATCGCCATCGGGGCGAAGGCGAGCAATGCGTTCGTGGAAAACCGCACGAATCACGTGATCGAAAGTATCCAGAAGAAGCGCGAAGAACGTGCCGCCGCTATCAATTTGACACCCGTGGAAACCGCGCCGATCCCGATTCACAAACCGCCGGAGTTGCGGCTCGTACCGCGCGATGACGACGAACCGAACGAGATTCCGATCGAGCGCGCACCGCTAGTGATTACCCGCCCCGCGATTGCCGAAACCGAAACCACCGTCGATTTCGAACTGCCGCCGCTGACGCTCCTCAACGACCCCGATGCGTTTGCGGTCGAAGATCACGAATCGAAGCTGCGCGAGCGTGCGGTGCTTCTGGAGAAGACATTTACGGACTTCGGCCTGACGATCAAAGTCGTTGGAATCCACACGGGACCGGTGATTACGCAGTACGAAATCTCGCTCGAAACGGGGTTGCGGCTCAGCAAAGTGACGACGCTTTCGGACGACCTCGCACTGAAACTGAAAGTCTCCAGCGTGCGGATCGTCGCGCCGTTACCGGGCCGCGACACGGTGGGAATCGAGGTGCCGAACGAGCATCGACAGACGGTACGTCTAAAGGAACTGATCGCCGCCACGACCGCGAAGGCGAGCAAGATGAAACTGCCGATCTTCGTCGGGAAAGACGTCGAAGGTCGCGCGCTAGTTTACGACCTCGCAACGATGCCGCACCTGCTGATCGCGGGCCGCACCGGCACCGGCAAGTCGGTCTGCCTGAACGCGATCATCCTCAGTTTGCTCTACACGCGCAAGCCCGATGAATGCCGGATGATTATGATCGACCCGAAGAAAGTCGAGCTATCCGAGTACGGGAAAATCCCGCACCTGATGCACCCCGTGGTGACCGACGACAAGAAAGCGGAAGCGATTCTGGCATGGGCCGTGGACAAAATGGAGGAACGTTACGAGTGGCTTCGCCGTGCCCGCGTGCGCAACATCGCGAGCTTCAACGAACTCGGCACCATGGAGATTTTACGCCGCATCGATCCCGCCAACGAAGACGAACGCAAGGCCGTCCCGCGGAGTATGCCATACATCGTCATCATCATCGACGAAGTCGGCGATTTGTTGATGTCGATGAAAAAGGAAGTCGAATCGCACATCATCCGGCTCGCGCAAAAGTCGCGTGCGGCAGGCATCCACATCATGTTGGCAACGCAAAAACCGACGGTCGATGTCATCACGGGGTTGATCAAATCGAACCTACCCGCGCGCATATGTTTCCAAGTGGCGAGCCGTGCGGATAGTGCCGTCGTCCTCGATGAAAAGGGGGCGGATAAGCTGCTCGGCATGGGCGATATGCTGTTCCTGCAACCCGGCACCAGCACGATTATTCGCGCGCAAGGTGCGTACGTCGACGATGGCGAAATCGAACGCACTGTGACGAATCTCGAATGCGACGAGCCGAATTACGAGAGCGAATTGCTGAATTTGAAGACGAAAGACACGACGAGCGAAGGCGGCGCGAGCCTCGGCGAGAAGCTGCGTGAGCGCGACCCGATCTACGAACAAGCCGTCGAAATCGTCATCCGCGAACAGCGTGGCAGCACCTCGCTATTGCAACGCGCGCTCGGCATCGGCTACGGCAAAGCCTCGCGATTCATCGACTTCATGGCCGAAGACGGCATCGTCGGCGGGTTCAACGGCAGCAACGCCCGCGAAGTGCTCGTCTCGTCCGACGAATGGGAAACCCGCAAACAAGCCGCCGGGTGAGGGCAAGAAACTCTTCGAAAATTAAATTAATATTATTTCGCGATTGCCACTTGACTTCGAATCGACTGTTTCAGTTTAGTTGAAACAGATTGATGCTATCCCATCAATTGCATTTTACACGTCGAGTAGAGAAGTGCCGTGAAACCGATCCGTAGCTGGCTATGTCACGTTGTTGGGCCTTGCAACCGCAAGCCGATTTTACTTGTGAAATCGCGATTATCGTTAGAGGCTTTCGATGAACGAATTTTGCCCGATAGCGATCCTGTATACATGCCGAACTACACACCGCCAACTTATTCGCCGCCTAACACTACAGCGCAGCATTAAATCTTGCACTTATGCCGCCGTCTTTTGTGGGAAAGCGATGCTTGCGCGTTTCGGCGTTGATGATAGCGGGCCACGTTCCCCGCATGCGTCAATCGCGGAACCTGACGACGACGATGCA
>JANXNT010000936.1 GCA_025353985.1 Limnoglobus sp. | reverse complement strand
GGTGCACGCGGTCTTCCTCGCTCAGTTCGAGGTCTTCGAGAATCGCTTCGCGATCTTCGGCGAAGGCTTCAAACAGTCCACGATCCAGTGCCAAATTGCGCAAGAATCGAGCGACTTGGGGTGACGAGTGGGTGAGAAGAGCCATGACTTTCTCCCGAAAGTAAAGATTTCAAACAATCGCATACTATGCGGGATGTCGAAGTTGGTCAACTGGATTCCAAATCCACTCGGAAACCGCCCGGCCAAAGTGCCGGGCGGTGTTTGTTTACATTCGCGGTTCGTTTACGCAGCGATGGCGGTTCCGCGGCGGAAGCGGCGGATAATGCTCAGGCCGATCATGCCGAAGCTGGCGAGGAAGATTGCGGGTGGGGCGGGCACCGATGCCGTTTGAATGAGTTGACGCGACACGGCGGCGTAACCGGCGTCGTTCAGGTGAACGTAATTGACCGGATCGGTCGGGAAGGTGCTGATGAGCGTCAGCGACGCTTCGTTCGGGTGGATCGCCGAGTAGAAATCGACGTAGGTCGCACCGAAGAACGGCGCGACACCGGCGATAACCTGGTTCAACCCTTGCACGGCAGGGTCGGCGATATTGAACAGCGGGTGCGTCGGGTCGCCGTTGTATGGGTTGTGGTAGCCAATCGCGTAGATGTTCGCGGTCGGGAAACGCATGCGGACGTCGCCGAGGATGTTGATGTAATCGGACTGCACGCCCGCAAGAACTGCGAGCACAGTGGCCTGTTGTTGGGCGGGGGTCAACGTGAAGAACAACGGGTTCGATGCGGCCCCGTCGAGGTTATTCGCACCCAACTGCACCGTGATGTCGTTGATTTGCTTGCCGGCAAGCGTGAGTGCCGTCGTCCGGTTGATGAATTCCTGATATTGGGGAAACGGGTCGGGGCGACCGATGTAGTTCGTGTTGAAGCCCTGGCCATCGGATGACACGCGACCGGCACCCGCGAAGTAGCTGGCCGTCGTTTCGCCGTTGATGGCGAGGTTCAGAACCGTTGGGCGGACACCACCGTTGCGAGTCGCAAGGAAGTCCGCGAACGGCTTAACGTAGCCACGGTCGCCGTTCGATGGGTTATGCGTGCGGTTCGTTTCGCCGTAGGCGCTTGAGTCGCCGAGAGCGAGATAGATCGTCTCTGCGGAGGCATTCGGAGCGAACGCCCCAACGAGGATCGCCCCACAGAGAAGCAGATTTCGGAACGACATGTTGCTGACTCCATTCGCATGCAGCGGTTGTAGCGGTTATCCGACTTATGCTGTTATACACATACCCGATCTTTCGGGCTAGAGAGAAAACGGTAAATTTTATCGGACAGAACAGCCATGATTCAAATCCGTAACACGATCGTCTCGCGTTCGGCGTCTTGAAAGGCGTTGGTAACGGGGTCGAAGCGGCGGCGCAGTAGCTTCAGCGTGTTGCCGGAGATTTCGTAATCGTTGTACATCCAGCGATTCGTTTGCGTGCAACTTCCCGCGCAGATGACCGGGAACGGAATGTCCGGCGTCGGCGGCAGCACGAAGCCGCGGTGGATGTGCCCGTGGAGCCACAGCGAAATGCCCGCCCGTGTGGCGGTGGCGATGGCTTGGGCGTGATCGCGCAGGCGGTGCGTCGAGTGTTCGACGCTGCCGTTGGCGGTGCGTAACGGGTAGTGCGTAACGAGGATGCGCGGGCCGGGCGACAGCGTGGCACATAGCCGTTCGAGCCGTTGCAATTGCTCGTCGCCGATCGCCCCGCTCGCGTCCCACAACGAGCCGTTCGCGGTGCAACTGTTCGCGCCGATGATCCAGAGCGGGCCGACTTTCCGCGCGAAGGGATACGTATCGTCGGTCAATCGTTCGCCTTGCAGCCAAGGGGCAAAGTGCGTTTCGAACAATTTCGCATCGACGGCGGCGCGGGTGTAATAGTCGTGGTTGCCGGGCACCGCGAGCGTCGGCGGCCGCGAGCCCAACCGCATCGTTTGCGCCGCGAGCTGAAACTCACTCGGGAACGCGAGCGTCGTCGCATCCCCGGAGAAGACGATGTGATCGAACCCGCGCGAAGCGAGA
>JANXNT010000073.1 GCA_025353985.1 Limnoglobus sp. | reverse complement strand
GTTGAAGTACGTTCGGGCCGCACTGCCCTTACTGCCGCCGAGCGGAAAGTAGAGGTAGTCGCGCAGCCACGTCGATAGCGACAGGTGCCAGCGCCGCCAGAAATCGGTGATGCTCGTCGCGAGGTACGGCAAGTGAAAGTTCGCGGGTAGCTCGAAGCCGAACCACTTCGCGGTGCCGATGGCGATATCGGTATACCCGGAGAAATCGCAATAGACTTGCACGGCCCACGCCACGACGGCCCAGCGAATCGCACTGGGTGTGTAACTCGACGGGTCGGCAAATACAAGCGAAACGAACAGCGTATCGAGCGTATCCGCGATGACGAGCTTCTTGAACAACCCACGCGCGACGAGGTGCAAGCCATCGCCGATCTGCGTGGGAGTCACCCGTGGCGGTTGCACGAGTTGCGGCAGAAACTCGATCGCACGCACAATCGGCCCGGCCGCCATCTGCGGGAAAAATGCGACGAACAGCGAGTAATCGAGTACGCTTCGCACGGCACGAATTTGCTTCCGATAGACGTCGACGGTGTAGCTGATCCCCTGAAACGTGTGGAAGCTAATCCCGAGCGGTAACAGGATCTCCCATGCACGCGGTGCGGATTCGTAACCGAATAGATGGCCGAGTGACAGCCCGGTGTCGTAAGCGAAGCCGGTATATTTGAATGCGGCCAACAACCCGAGATTCGAGACGATGCTGAGTACTAGCCAGCGCCGGCGCGAACGGTCATCGCTCGCGTCTTCGATCATTTTCGCTGCGAAGAAATCGGTGGCCGTAAGGAGTAGTAGCACCCACAAATACCACGGGCTACACAACGCGTAAAAAAGGTAGCTCGCGGCCAAGAGGAAGGCGTACCTCGCGGTACGGCCACGCAGCAAGTGGTAGCCGACCACGGTGAGAAGCAAGAACACGAAGAACGCCTTCGATGCCAAGATCATGGCCGACTCCCCCCGGCCTGGGCACGCACGCGGTCGTCGTTTGGCTCGCTCGGCTGGTGCCGTTCATCCAACCGATGCCGCAGCCATTGCGAAAGGACTTTCGCACCTACACCATTGAGATGGATTGTGTCAGCAAACCCCGCATCGGTGATGCCGACGATGTCGCGATGTGCCCGAATGATCGTAACGCCACGTTGTTGCTCAAGCTCCGATAGCCGTTGCCAATACTCCGCGAACGCCTGCGGATACTGTGCTTCGAGGTCCGAAGTGACGGGCATATCGAGAAGGATGAGTTGCGTGTCATTCGCGTTCGACCAATCGATGATTTTGTGCA
Source organism: Limnoglobus sp. (assembly GCA_025353985.1). Taxonomy (GTDB): domain Bacteria; phylum Planctomycetota; class Planctomycetia; order Gemmatales; family Gemmataceae; genus Limnoglobus. The sequence continues at coordinate 2,425 of JANXNT010000073.1, read as the reverse complement.
GATATTTTAAGTGCGAGCCAGTTTTGTACTTGTTTAAGAACGCGAACGGCGACAGTTCGGCACCGGTTTGCTTGTTAACGTCGTGTCGCCGCGATACGAACCCTGCCGCAGGGGCGTAACCATTTCCCGACTGGATCGCATCGGCGTAGTGACGCAGTTCGCGGGCCTCGCGCACCGCTTCAGGAGCCGCACCGGGGGCAAACGCATCGGCTTGTAGCGCGGCCCACATTCGGATGCCGTGCCGATAGCGAAACAGCGACCACGACCGCGACGCCTTCGCAAGCAGATATTGCCGCACCACCCATTCTCGCGATTCGGGGCGGGTGGTCGCCCATTCGCAAATGTCGCTGAGTGTCATCAGCGATGCGGGGCCATGCGGTTCGTTGCGGCTATCGTTAATATCGCTGGCGGTGATGCCGTAGATCAACAACTTCGGTGGCGTCGGGCAAGATCGCAATATGGCATGGTAGAACTCCGTCGTCGTGCCGCCGGGCAAGCCGAGTGCATAGACGTTCGGGAATTCGCCACCGCGAAGTTCGTCGGGGACGATGCCTTCGCTTACCGGCGAGCCGCCGACGATCACGAGGTCTTGCGGGTGCCGTTTGCACCCCGCCACACGCATCGCGTAATCGTCCGGCGAATGGCGCTGCCAGACATCGGCCAACGCCCAGACGCCGACATCGAGAATGAGCAACCCGATCAGCACCCGGATCGGGGTACGCAAGCGTTGCCGCAACGTGCGGAATTTGGTTTCGGGTAATGGTGGCATCGTGAAGCATCCTCGGCAATCGATGCGGTGGATCGTGCCGCAGAGTAAACCGGAATTCGTTGTCTGGGGAAGGCGAAGTCGCTACGATCCCACCGATTTTCCGGGTCGCACTTGTTTCCACACGGCTGAAAGGTACAAAATTTGTTCACGAAATGCCCCGCCGGCGATCGCCCGGACAGCCCGTTCTTGTGGAGGTTCGACGTGTTTCGACTTCGTTTACGACTGACTGTGGCCGCGTTCGCCGGTGTGGTTATGACGGCCATCGCCCAAACCCCACCCGCCGCACCGACCAAACCCGCGGCCCCCGTGCCCGCCGTGGTGCCACCCGCAGCGGCACCTGCCGTTGTTCCACCAGCACCTGCCGTGGTGCCACCCGCTGCCGCACCAGTGCCCGCGCCAGCACCCGCCGCACCGGCGAGCGATAAGCAAAAGTTCGAGTTCAAGTTCGAGAAAGATAAGGCGTTCTACCAAGAGATCAGCACGATCGTCACGCAGACGATTCAGGTGATGAACGGGTCGGACCTCGTGCAAAAACACGAGCAAGTCTTCTACTTCAAATGGCTGCCCGTGTCGCAGACCGGCGACAAGTGGCTCGTCAAGCAGTCGATCGAAGGCGTCAAGATGACGATCGATATCGCTGGCAATCAAGTGAAATACGACTCGACCAACCCCGGCGACACGGGCGCGACCGGCAACCCGGGCCTCGCCGATTTCTTCGGTAAGCTCGTCGGTTCCGAGTTCACGATCACCTTCGGTAAAGGTATGGTCGTCGAGAAGGTCGATGGCACGAGCGACTTCCTCAAGAAACTCGGCGGTGTGAATGCCCAGATGGAAAAGCTGCTCGCCAAGATGCTGACCGACGAAGCGATGAAGCAAATGACCGACCCGACCTTCGGTATGACCCCCGCCACCGAACAAGCGATCGGTGGCACGTGGGAAAAGAAGACGAGCATGTCACTCGGCCCGATCGGGTCGTACGACATGACCGCGAAGTACACTTACAAAGGTAAGGACGTCGTCAAGAAGGATCTAGAACGAGTCGAATTGTCTTCGAACCTCGCGTACAAGCCACCCGTTGACCAGGCCGAAGGCTTGCTCTTCAAGATCAAGGGCGGCACGCTGACGACCGAAGAGCCGAAGCCCGACGCGAAGCCGAACTACTTCCTGTACAACGCGAAGACCGGCCGCATCGAAGAATCGTCGATCGCCGTGAAACTGCGTGGCACGCTCGACGTAACCATCGGTGGCACCGATACGAAGATCAATTTGCACCAAGAGCAAACGACGAACTCGAAGACCGCCGACAAGAGTTTCTTACCTGACGTGAAGAAGCCAAACTAAGAGCATTCGCTGGGTAACGCAAAGCGAGCGGCAGACGAAAGTCTGCCGCTCGTTCCATTTCCAAACACTCACCATTCGCCACTGCAATCTACCGTTTCACCGCCCGTGCGTACTGCACGGGTAGCACTTCCGGTGCGTGCTCGACTCCTAGTTTCATCGCGGCGTGGTATGGCCAGTACGGATCTCGCAGCAATTCCCTTCCCAGCAAGACGAGATCAGCGTGCTCATCGCGAATGACCGCGTCGGCCTGAAGCGGGTCGGTGATCATCCAGCCCACGCAAGGCGACGGGCATACCGACTTCCGTGGGCTGGATG
>JANXNT010000433.1 GCA_025353985.1 Limnoglobus sp. | reverse complement strand
TGACTTTCGCGTTACCGAAGGTTTTGCCGAAGTAACTCGACACGTCGAAGAACGCATAGAACGCGCCCTCCGCATCGAACGTCTTCAGCCCGGGAATCGCCTTGAGCAAACTGCAAACGAGATCGCGACGCACGGCGAATTCGCGGTGCATCTCGGCGATGCACTTCGGCGATTCCGGCGATTCCAGTGCCACGATCATTGCGGCCTGACTGACGCTCGACGGGCAACTCGTTTCCTGGCTCTGGATGTTGTCCATCGCCTTCACGAGGTGCGGCGGCGCGATCGCCCAGCCGATCCGCCAACCGGTCATCGCGTAACTTTTGCTCGCCCCGCTGACGGTAATCGTGCGGTCTTTCAGCGCGGGCCGCAGTGTGACGACGCACGTCGGTTTGGCATCGCCGTAACAAAGTTGCTCGTAAATCTCGTCGGAAAGGATCGCGATGTTCGGGTGTGCCAGCACGACATCGACGAGCGCTTCGAGTTCTGCACGTGTGTAAACCGCACCCGTCGGATTGCTCGGGGAGTTGAGCATCACCATCCGCGTGTTCGGCGTAATGGCGGCTTGCAACTGCACGGGCGTCATCTTGAAGCCGCTCGCCAGATTCGTGTGAACCAGCGAGCACGTTGCCCCGGTCATGCAAACGAGGTCGCTGTAACTGACCCAGTACGGCGTCGGGATAATCACTTCGTCGTCAGGGCCGACCGTCGCGGCGAGGACGTTGTGAATGCTGTGTTTCGCACCATTCGAGACGATAACATTTTCCGGCCCGCACTCGTAGCCGTAAGTGCGGCCGTACCACTTCGCGATGCTCTTCTTCAGTTCTGCGGTGCCCGATGCGGGGGTGTAGTGCGTTTGACCTTTCGCCATCGCCTCGTTGGCCGCATCGCAAATATGCTTCGGCGTGTTGAAGTCCGGCTCGCCGAGGCTGAAGTCGAATACGGCGATCCCCTTCGCTTTCAGCTCGCGGGCTTTCGCACCGGCGGCCAGCGTTGCGGACGGCTTCACGGAATCGGCCAACTTGGAGATACCAATCATCGCTCGCTTACTCGCGCTACGTGGAAACGATCTTGCGACCCACGATAATCGTATACATTCCCGATACGTACGGAACCCCACACGATGCGCATCGCACAGTTTATCCAGCGTTACCCCCCTGCTTTCGGCGGCAGTGAAGCCTACTTTTCGCGCCTTGCCAACTATCTGACCACCCAAGGCGACCGCGTCACGATCTGGACGACCACTGCCGAGCGACTCGAGGAATTCGGCCAGCGGATCGTGCCGAAACGGGCGATTAGCATCGTCGAGGAATGCGGTGCCGAAGTCCGTCGCTACCCGCCGTTACTGTTCCCCGCACGGCGATATTTGCTGAAAGCCGCATCGCTGCTGCCGATCCGCAGTTTGCAAACGCTGACGTTGCCGTGCAACCCGATCTGCCCGGCAATGTGGCGCGATGCGGGTACGTTTCGCGGGTTACTCGATGCGGTTCATGCGACGGCGTTCCCGTATACGTTCCCAATCCGGTGTGCGCTCCGGCTCGCACGACGGCGCGATGTACCGTTGTTCGTCACGCCATTCCTGCACCTCGGCGACCCGACGAACCCGCAAGACCGCACGCGCCGCCAGTACACGCAACCGGCACTACGTTGGCTACTCCGGCAAGCCGATGGCGTGTTCGTGCAAACGCCGAGCGAACGCGATGCCGTCATCGGCATGGGCGTACCCGAACGGCGCGTGACATTACAGGGACTCGGCGTGGACGCG
>JANXNT010000927.1 GCA_025353985.1 Limnoglobus sp. | reverse complement strand
CGCACTGTCGCTCACCACGTTGCCGAAGCCGTCGTATTCGACTGTCTTGAGGATGCTGCCGCTGCTGGAAATGACCGTACGAACGCTGTTCTGCTGATCGCTCAGATACCATTGCGTATTGCCGTTCACCTCGCCTGCGAGCACTTGATCGACATCGGGGCCATACATGTATCGCTCGATGACATCGGCATCGCCGTCGGTGACGATGCTTACCTGATCGAGTGTCGCCTGGCTGAGCATCCCGGCAACGGGAGTACTACGAGTGGCGGTTCGCGATTCGACGCCGTAGTGCTCCTCGTCGATGATTGTGCTGCTGCCATCTTTCTCGATACGGCCAATCTTCTGATTCAGCGCATCGTAGACATAATCGACATCCTTGACGACTATGCCGTTGCTCGCTTCGATTTTCACTTCATCGAGACGATTGCGTGCATCCCAAACGTACTCGATGATTTGGCCAGTGACTGAATCCGTACGCTTGGTGCGATTGCCTTCGTCGTCGTACGTGTAACTAAATCGCGGATCGCTCAGCTGGCGGTTGCCCGCACCCACCGCATAACCCGCACCTGTACGATTGCCGTTCGCATCGTATTGATGGCCTTCATCGGCCAATGTGCTGTTATCGACGCCGACCACCTGACCCGTGGCGTTGTAGCTGTAATTCGCCGTGTTCGCGTCGCTACTGAACGATGTCACCAACCCCGCCGCGTTGTACGTATACCCATACGTGGCAAGGGCTAACGCGCCCTGCGCGTGCGTGATCCCGCTCACTTGACCCGCACTCGTATAGCTAAATGTGCTCGTTGCCACCAACTGCGTGCCCGACAGATCCGCGTACCGCGTCAGCGTCCCGACCCGATTATCCACGTACGCAATATCGACCCGCTTCGCCGCCACACTCGCGCCCGATTGCAGCACCTGCGTCATCCGACGCTGTGCATCATACGTATAGTTTTCGACGTGATCCACACTGCCATTCACACTCACCGTCACCGCGACAATATCGCCCGCCACATTCGCATCATAATCGAATGTATACACCGCACCCAGCCCGCTCCCACTCTCCGTCACGACATCCAAATGTCCATTCGCATCGTACGTATACAGATACTGCGACGACGCATCCCCCGCACTCGTCAACCGCCCGCCCGCATCGTAACCGTAGTCGATCGTGTGCGTCACCGCGCCGTTCGTCAGCCAGCGTTCCTGCGTAAACCGACCGCCCGCATCGTAGCCGAATTCCCGCACCCGCTCGTTGCGATCCACGCTCGACACCAGCCGATTCTGCCCATCGTAAACGAAGCTCCGCGTCCCCTGCGCGTTCGTCTCCGACAACATGTTCCCCGCACTATCGTACGCAAACGACGTGACGTTATTCACCGGATCGGTCAGCGAAGTCAGCAACCCCTTGCCGTCGTAAACCATCGCCGTCACACCGCCCGACGCATCCGTAAACGTCGCCGAACCCCCCGCCAACGTCTGCGAATACACGTAGCTCGTCCCGTTCTTGTGGACCTCAATCGAGTACGACACCATCTGCTCGCCCGCCGCCGCACTCCCCGTTGCAGTACCGCCCGTGCCTGTGCCCGTTCCCGCACCGTCACCGGCCGAAGTGCCGTCCGGAGTTTGTCCATCGGAAAAATCGTCGTTCCAGCCGAACTCGTAATCGTCGACGCCATCGCCGTTGGCATCGAGGCTCGTATCTTCCTCGACCGGTTGCAGATCGGCGTCTTCGTCCGGCGACGAGTCGTCGACGACCGGATCGCCATCGCCTTCATCTGGCGACGGTGCAAAACTCGCGTCATCGCCGGAGTTGCCGCTATCCGGCATGTTCTCATCGCCGACTGACGGGTTCACATCGATCGGCACCGTCGTCGCAATCGTGCCCGTAAACACCGTGATCGACGAATTCGCGAGGAATTCGACATCGTGGCCCGGTTTGCGAATCGCCCCGAGTTCGCTGCCCGGATAGCCGCCCGAAGCCCCGCCATACCCATAACCGAGCGTGCCAAACGCCCCGAGGCCGCCCCAGCTCGCATCCCAACCGCCGTAGCCGTAATTCCCGCCCCAGACGCTGTAGCCATTCCCCAGGAAGCCCGGACTCGTAATCGCCTGGCTGTAACTGTTGCTCGACCCGCCGCTGTAGCTGCTCCCCTCGGTCGTCGTGTTGCCGCCATATCCCGAGCCAGAACCCGAACCGTATCCCGAGCCAGAACCCGCGCCGTATGTCGTCGTGGTCGTGCGCGACCACGAACTGGCGAAATTGGTGTGGGAATCGCCCCATGCGGTGCCGCTGCCACTCGATGTGGTGACGACGCTGCCGGTCGGATTGATGCTCTGGTCCCACGATCCGTGGAAGGTGTAGTGATCCCCGCCACCGACGCCGCTCGACCAACCGTAATGGTAACGCGACGTCTCGTTCGGTGTTGTCGTCGTCGAATCGGTCGTGCTCGTGTTGCTCCACGAGTAGTCGATGTTGCCGCGCGGGTCGTAGCTTCCCGACGCACTGCCCGAGTACGATTGGCGAACGCCATCGAGATCGACCGAGCGATAGCTCCCCTGCCACTTCGTATCGGTGGTGTGATCGAAATTGTTGTCGAACTGGCTATGCCCGCTACCGCTCGAATCGGTGGTCGTATTGCCATTCACGTAATGCGATCGGCTCGTCGAATCGTCCCGCCCACTGGCATGTTGCGTATTCAAGGCGAAGCCAGTGCCATCGTAAGTATCGGTATTCGTGTCGGTGACGTGGCCATCGACTGCGAGGACCGATACCGTCACGAAGCGCGTGTTCCAGTCATCGGTCCGCGTCACCTGGCTCGAACCGTGGCGTTCGCCCACCGACGTCGCTTCCGACCATCCGTACTGCGACGTGGTCGAAGTCGGATTCGAGTAGTTCGAGTCGGCTTTCGCGCTTCCGGAAGACTTGTGGTAACCGTGCGCGACTTCGGTCGTCGTCGCCGTTCCTGCGCTAATCCAGCCCGGACCGCTCGCGCCACTCGCACCCGATGCACCGCTCGCACTTCCCGAAGGGAGCGTGAGGTTTGCGGCGAATTTCGAGCCAACCTGAATATCTTGCGTCCAGTCGTGAAGACCATTTTCGATCTGCGTATCGGCACGGCTGATCGTTTGCGTGCCGCCCGTTATCGCCTGCGTGCTACTGCTCGTGGCGGTGCCGCTACCCGAATACGAAGCATCGTCGTGAAGCAGCGCCGTGGTCTTCGCCGTGCCACCCGTCCACGCCCATTTCCCCGTTGCGGGCCGCGTGTAATCCCAGTGGAATTTCCGCGTATAATCGACCTTGCCGTGTTCCTCGGTCTTGCCGCTGACCGAATCGCGCGTGTAAGTACCCGAACCGGAATAGCCCGCCTTGTCGACGTCCTCGATCGTCCGCTCGCCCGTGCCCGAATAAATCCAGTCCGAACCCGCCGGGCTTACCGTACCAGTGCCCGTACCCGGTGCTTCCGGTACGTAATTGATCGAGATGACACCATTGGTCTCGACCTGCTGCGGTCGCTGTTTGACGCCGCCGCCGAACGAGGCACTTTCCTGGAAATTCCAGTCGTTGACCCGCGAACCGTTCACCCGATCCGTACCCGACATCGAACCGCTTCCACCGACGCGTGGCGTGTGCGAAATCGAGTACCCGCTCGCACCGGAATAGCCGAGACCGAGGCTACCCACGTCGCGACCTTTGAAATTCCCAGCGGCATCCGACCATGTACCCGACGCCGAAAGCGTGCGTTCGATCGCGACCGCAATTCCCGTTTCGTGCGAGCCATTTTCTTCGAGGTTCACCGCCAACGTGCGATTGCGGTCGCCGTACGGGCCGACCTCCACCGACACCGTCGCCGAACCGGTGCCGCTGTAGTCGAACTGATCCGAGTGATCGAACCCCGTGATGCCTCTTCCCGAATAACTCCACTGCCGGACCGCACCGCTGTCACTCGCGGGAGACGCTGTTCCCGTGGCAATCGGCGTGATGACCGTGCCCACACCGCTACTCAGGACCAATTGCGCTTCGTTGCCGAAGTTCCAGAAACCGAAGCGTTCCGAACTCCCGCTCGTCGCTCCCGCACCCGAACCGTTCGGCGACGCATACGAGTAGCTGCCCGAGTATTCGTTCTCGACGCGCGACCAGCCATCGGCTTGCGAGTTCCCCGACCCGCTCGCGTCGATCCATTCGCGGTACCGCGTGGCGCTCTGGTCGATGCGCGTTTCGTCGTGCTGGTGCGTGTAACCCTTTTCGTCGATCGTGCCCGACACCGACCACAATCCATCGTTGGCCGTCAAAAGCCCGAGACTCGGACCCGAATACGGGGCGGTCACCGTCGGTCGCGGTGCCGCCACATCCGGCCCGGTCAGTTCGCGGAGCGTGTACGGAGCGTCGTCTTCGTATTTCGATTTCCAGTTCCCGCTTCCGTCGTGCCGCGACCGGACATCGGAACGAATTTTCGTCCAGCCGCTACCCGACGTATCGACCCACACCCACGAAGGGGCCGCTGCCGAAGCGGAACCGGACGATGCGTTGCCCGAAGCGGTATTTCCTTGTGAAGTCGCATTTGAAGCGGAACCGCTCGCAGTCGTCGTGCTCCCACTGGTCGTCCCACTGGCCGACCCGGCTCCCGATGCCGCCGCCAAAGCGTTCAACGCGACAACGGCATCGATGTCGGCTTTCGACGACGAGAGAATCAACGTCTCGCCGTAGTCCCAACCGAGGTAATTTTCGCCGCCTCCGAGGAGGCTCCCCTCAACCTTGCCGTCGTTCGCCACGTAATTGTAAAAGCCGTTCGACGAACTGCTGGTATTGTGCGAACCGCTCCAGTTTCCCGTGCCGCTACCGGACGAAACCGACCATTTGCCATCGCTGGCCTGGAGCAAATTCACCTTGCGGAACGATTTGTCCGACGTCCCACCGAACTCGTCGATTTCGGTCGAAGTATACCAATCGCCACTCGTTGCATCGCCGATCCCGTTCGGGGTAATCGACGTCGCCCCAATACCGACGGAACTGTGCGTCGTGCTGGTGTTTGCCGTATGTCCGATGGTGCCAGGCGGTGCGATGCCACCCGATTGGCTCGTACCGAAGTCGCCCCAATCCTCTTCGAAGCCCGTGCCTTTGTAACTGTCGCCGAGTTCACTCCGAACCGATTGAAAACCGGACCCACTCGAAAACGACCACGAATTGCCGCTCGCACTCGCGTTACTGCCAACAGCTGGCAGTGGCGCAATGACGAGCGTGCGTTTGTTCGAAAAGTCCCAGATGACGTGGGTGAATCCGCCACCCGAACTCGAACCGCTTCCATAGCCCTTAGCGGTGTTGTAATCGTAGCTACCGCTCGCTTGGGAATCGACGCGGTCGAAGCCTTTATCGCTGTCGGTGCCGCTACCGCTAATATCCCGCCAGACACCGCTCGAACCGATCGCCTCTTCGACCCGGTAGCCGATCGTCGTGCTCGTATTTCCGGTGTCGGTCACGGTACCGGAAAAGCGTTCCGAACCGGACGCGGCACGACTCCGTCCGGAAGGAGCACCCGTTGGAGCGACTGCGGTACTCGGCGTGTGGGATCCGGCCACCAATGGACGAGAAATGGCGTAAGTGCCCGATCCGGAGTAGCTCGACCAATCGGTTACTTCCCCGGCCCGGAAACCCGACCCCGACGATTCCCACCAGCAAATCTGCACGGAGATCGAACTCGGCGACGACCCGCTGGCCGTGCCACTTGCGGTCGTCGAACCGCTCCCGCTGGCTGCGACCGGGCCGCTCGCGCTCGTCGTACCCGATGCACTCGCTTGAGTGGCCGAGCCAGTTCCCGATCCCGATGCCTGACCGGACGCGATGGGGAGATAAATTGTCTTCCCCGCAGGATTGAGCGTCAGCGTCTCGCTGTAATCCCATTCGTATCGCTGATTCAAACCCGTCGAACTATCGCCGCTCCCACCGCCGTGCGCGGTCACGTAGTTGTACTTGCCGCTGGCTTCGACACCCCAATAATCCGAACCTTTACTGGTCGATGTCCCCGATCCGCTCGCATCGCTCCAGGTGCCACTCGCCGACAACTTCTGATAAACTTTCGTGTAGATTTTACTATCGGCGTTACCGTTCTCGGAAGTCGAACCGGCGATGGTCTCGGAACCACTGGTCGCGGCTCCTCGGCCTGCGGGTGCGACTCCACCTGCGGGCGGCGTCTCAACGCTACCCGTGCCCGCAGCCGGTGCTTTGGACTTTATCGGTAGGGTCCGCGAGTAATCGCCTTCGCCGAAGTAAACACTCCAGGCGTTGACTTCGTTCGAACGCCAGCCATCGCCGGAGTATGTCCACGTGCGGGCCGAGCCGGTCGCTGCGGCCAATGCCGCCGCTGCACCAGCGGCAATTGCCGCAAATGGGTTCGCGATGCCCGATGCGGCCTTGGCGAAAGCCGCTAAGACAGCAGCCTTATCTGTGGTATATGTCTGTTTTTCGTTGTAATCCCATTTATCTTCGGTCGTTGTTCCGATGTAGCTGTCGCCCGAACCGCTCCCGTGTACATTCGTGTATTTGTATTTGCCATCCTCGAACGTTTCGACGTTGTCGTTGCCCGAACTCCGCCCCGTAGCGCTTCCACTTCCATCGAGCCATTGACCGCGCGACGTGACGGCGCGATCGACGCGATAATCGAGCGTGTTGCTGTCGCGACCACTTTCGGTGAATTTACCCGAAAGGATTTCGCTTCCGCTACCAGTGCCGCGACCGTTAGTCGGTGGGACGGTCGCACCGGCTGTCGACGTCGGATTTCCACTTGCAGTGGGAGCCGCTGTCGGTCGTGGCGAAAGCGGAACGGTTCGCAAGTGTGAACCACTTCCCTCGTAAGTCGACACGGAACCCGTATCGCCGGATCGCCAACCATCGCCCGAAAAGCTCCACGATCCCGCAGCCGTTCCGGTTCCGGTCGGCGGGTTGTAGGTCATCGTTTGATTCGATTCCCACGAACGATTGTTCCAGTCATTGTCGGTGTATTTCCCAGTCGCCGAGCCATCGAGAGTTTGATACCAGTAGTTGCCACTTCCGGAAAACGACCAATTATCCGATCCCCACGAACGGCCGCTCCCGTTACCACTCGTATCGCTCCAGGTGCCGCTCGACGAAACCGTCCGTTCGATGCGCGTATCGAGTTTGGTATTCGCGGAGCCACTTTCCTGAATCTTGCCGTCGATCGTGCGACCGGCTGCCGTGATGCCGCGACCTCCACCCGGCCCTTGGCCCCTCGCACCTGGCGAGTTGCTAGGCGTCGTACCGGTTGGCGTGGGAGGTGTGGCAGTTGTGGGATTGGTCGGGTTCGGGGGAACAGGCGTTTCTCCCGGATTCTGTACTGGCCCGACGACGGTCGGTTGTGGTCTCGGTTTTGTGAGTCCGTCGGACGTGCCGTGAAACGTTCCGCTGGCCGAATACCAGCTGTTCGTAGCAAAACCTTGTCCAACGAAACCGGATCCCGCGTGGGTGATGACATTGTTGGCATCGCCCTGAAGGGTATCGGCGAACGCGAACGAGCCGGATTTTTTCTGGCCGAAGCCGAGCGATCCGCTCACAGAGGTCGAGTGCGCCGAAGTGGTATTCGTTCGCGAATACGTTCCCGATGCAGCCACGGTGTTGCTCCAGGCACCGCTTCCAGAATCGCTCCCCGTCGCGTTGCCCGTTCCAGTCGGCGTGTCGTTCGCAATCCTGCGATCGTAGTTTTTTGCACTGCTCACAGTCACCGACACGGATCGCCCGTCGCCCGTCGCGGGAGCCGGTTCCTTGTCGGTTTGCGCGTTCGTTTCGTTCAAAAACATCGTCAGCGTGAATGCGGTGCGATTCGAAAACGTTTCTGCCGTCAGCGTGTAACCCGAGTGAGTCGTTCCGACGAGTATGGGGATGGCCAGCGGTATCCCCGCCACGGGAATCGCGAGCGACGAGAGAATGGTCGAATGGTAATCGAATACTTCGACGTATTTTTTGCCTTCGACGGTCGGCGTAACAGTAATGTTCAGCGTCGAGCTTTTCGCGGTCAGCAGCGTCGACTTGAGTCCGTCGGACAACGCGTACGTTCCCGAGGGTGCCACCGACGAATTCGTTGCGTTTGCGAACGAAAACGGAGTCGCCGCCGAGAGAATCGAGCCACTGCGAAGCGCGAATGGCGATGGCGTGAAATCGCTTTCGCTCAGCCCCGTCGGCGCTTCCCGCGTCGTTGGCGGCGGAGTCACTGCACCGGCCGGAGCGGTACTGGCCGGATTGGCCGCATTCGCATTCGCGCCGTTGGAGCCAGTATTGGCACCGGGGCTCCCGGAATCCCCCGAACCGGTCGTGCTACCAGTGGAGGAGTTCGTGTTGTTGCCGGTATTTGGCGCTGGCGCACCACTGCCATCGCCACCCGACGCAGGTGGACTTTGCGGACTCGAGGTTCCACCCGATCCGGCGTTGCTTCCCGGTGGAACGACGGGTGGATATTGATCGGGATTCGTACTGGTAGGGCCACCCGTCGAACCGGATGCGTTGTTATTCGCAGATGATCCACCCGATGAATTGGAAGCAGCTGAAGTCGGACTGGGTGCGGTGAGGTCGATGCCGTTCGAAAAGATCGAACCCATCCCCGTCATCGAGAAGGGGGACGACGTGCCGGTGCTCGCCGCGGCGAAAAGCATCGATGGTCGTGCCGCCAGAATCGGCGATAACTCGTCGAGGATCGACATCACTGAGCCCGTGTTATCGCCCCGGTGATCGAGTCGTCATCGTCGGCGGTCACTTCGGATATCAATCGGTCTTGTCGGCATTACTTGCAGGCAGCCAAGGGGTCGTCGATAGTTTTGAACCCGATGCGGCGAACGCCGCGTTACTCCGCGTCAATGCGCTGCTCGCACAACAGATATTCCCCGAATCGTCACCGATTCGGATTTGCGCCTCGGCCGTCGTTTCCGACCGGCCGGGTCTGTCGAGGCTGTATCGTTCGGATCGCAACCCTTCCGAACATACGCTGTTACCGACGCCCGATGCCATTCAGACTCTGGTCGTCCCATCGACATCGCTCGACGATTGGCGTTTCCATGCGGAGGCGGATTTGCGGCCCGTCTGCGCGCTCGCGATCGATATCGTCGGTGGCGAATTGGCCGTCGTGGAAGGTGCGGAACGGCTCCTGCAGCAAGATCGGCCCGTTCTGATCGTGCGGCTTCGCGC
>JANXNT010000357.1 GCA_025353985.1 Limnoglobus sp. | reverse complement strand
GCCGCGTTTTGCCGAAGTCGAAAAATTGCGGAACCAGCTGGTCGACGCGGGTGAACGTCGTCGAACCCTTGCCTTCCGAACTGAAGATGTTAATCCCGCCCGTAGGCCAACTGGTCGTGACTCCGAACCTCGTCTCCGGATAGAGTTCGACGATGATACTAGTGCCCACGACGCGGAAGTTTTCCCGAGGGACGAAGATCGCGGTCGGTGCGGAATTCGCATCTTCCGACTCGAACGAGATTCCGCTCGCGCTGATCAGCGAGTCGAAACCCACGGGATCGTTCTTGCTGCTGATCGTGAAGTATTCGGTGTAGAAGCCAGTCGCATTATTTCCTTGAACCGTCGGTGCGGCGGAAGGGCGGCGGATCGTGGGATTGCCTGCCCCCTGCACGTTCAGCGAACCGACGCCGGTCGGGTCGTTCGTCACCGCCGTGACGGTGATCGCACCGCGTGGCGGAAGGTTCGGAGGAGCCGCCGGCGGATCGGGAATCTTGCTGAATCCGGTCGGAATCGTTGCCGTAATCGTACGTCCGCCGGTGCCGGGCACGACGACGAAGTTCAGGAAGTTCGCAGGCGTGCCAATGTCGTGGAACCGCGTCGACAACAAGTTGCCACCGAGGCTCGCACCGGAGTAAACATCTTTCGCCGACATGCGAATTTCGGACACGCCGTAGAAGGTGCTGCCGACAGCGGCAAACAAGTTGATGTCCGTACCGGGCAACAAAGTGCCGCCATCGATTGCCGAGAAGATCAGGTCGGGCGTCGCTGGCACGGCGATCGAAACGAGTTCTTTCGAATCGAGTGTCGGGAAGCCGCCCGTAATCACACCACCGGATCCGGCAAGCGGATTCAGGTTGTTCGGGACGGAGACCGTAATTCGAACGCCAGAGAGTGCCTTGGTACCCGGAAACGCCGAAACCGGGATATTCGTCTGAATTTCCTGGTCGGAAATGATCTTGTAGAACCCCGACGCCGCAGAGAAATCTGCGACAAAATCGTCCGTCGGATCGAGTGGGGTATCGAGGCCGGACTCGAAGTGTACGTTATTGACACCGGTAAAGCCGGAACCCGCGATGCTGATCGGCACCCCACGGTAGTACACGTCCTTACCAGCGATGCGATCCTTCGAAACGATCGCGTCGACGACCGGGCGTGCGTTTGTCAGCACTTCGATCGTTTCCCCGTACACGAACGGGACGAGCAATGCGTTTGTCGCCGTACGGGTCGAATTATCGAAGTTGTCAAATGGCGCGAGGAAGGTGAGATTTCCTCGCGGTGCTGCTGCGAAAGTCTTGTCTTTGCCAGTCGCGTAGACCGTCACACGGTACGTGCCTCGCGCCACTTCCGGGATAGTGAAGTAGTTATTGGTGTTCGGATTCGGGAACGATATCGGTGTGCCATCGGGGCGTTTCGTGTTCGAGCCGTTGGTGACGTCTTTGGTGAGTTCGGCGTCAAACGCCAAGCCAGTAACGAAACCGGTGGAATCGACCGGTTCCAGCGTCACGCGGTAAAGCTGATCGATGTTCAGCCCGTTAATAAACACTTTCGAGCCGATGACGCCTGCATCGGGGGCCGACACGGCTGCACCCACGCCGAAGATGCTCGTCAGTACCGGTGCGTTGGCCGTAATCAGTTCGAACTGCGTCGGGCTGACCGTTTGGCCGCCGGGCGTAATCACGCGGATCGTACCCGGATTCGCCGTCAACGGCACCGTGACGTTCAACAGCGAGTCCGACACAATCTGGAAGGCCGCTGGCGTTTCGTTGAACAGTACTTGCGTCGTGCCCGCCAACCCGGAGCCGTTAATCAC
>JANXNT010000354.1 GCA_025353985.1 Limnoglobus sp. | reverse complement strand
ATCGAAGGCCAACTGCTCGCCATTGAGTTCCCCTACGCGATCGACGTAATCGACGTAGCTGTCCGATTCCGAATCGTTTTGCCGCTCCGCGTTCCGCTGTCGGCAGTGCCAGTCGGCTTTGGTCTTCTCGTAAAACGCGATTTGAATCTTGCCACCTTCCGGATCCGCTTCGAGATAGTTTTCGTCTTCCACTGTAAATTGGATCTGCACGATCACGTACGCCTTCGTGTGGGCCGGTTCGTCGACCACGTCGAAAAATCGCACTTTATCCATCACTTCCCAGACCGTCGCGCGTTCGGACTCACTCAAGGTGCCGATGTTCTGCGACCACCACTCTTCCCATTCGAGGGGCGTCGGATCGCGTTCGTCGGTTCGCGTTGGCGGTTCGATGCCGTGATCGAGCAACCAGTCGTGTAACCGCGGCGCATCGAGTGATGACTGATAAAACAGCGTGCCACCGTAGCGAAACGGGTTCACCGGCCCGCGTGCTTCCTCTTCGCGCCGGCGACAATCGGCGACCGCGCCTTCGTAGTTCGCGAACGTCGCCACGACTTCCGTGCGTTCGGGGATCAACCAGTAAAATGTACCCGCCGGATTCACCCACGTCTGTTCGCGAACGAGGTAGTGTCGATTCGTCATGCTTGCTACCGGAAATCGGAAACTATCGGCCAATACCGCCACCTTGCTGTGCCACGTCTGCGGTGTTCGGATTGTTGAAGATCGTCAACAATTGTTGGGCTTTGTCCTTGAGAAGTCGCGATTGGAAGGATGCACATTCGCCCGTGGTGGAAAACGTTAAGTCGGCAAGAAAGATTTTGAATTCCTTCGAGGCCGAATTACTGAAGACCTTTTTGAAGTCGTTCGGGGGTTCCGAGTCATCGCCTTTGCTCAGTGGGCCTTCGCTGGTTTGCGTGTAGACGCCTTTTGCAGCTTCCTTACTAGCACATTGCAGGGCGCAACCCATCACGACGCCACGGCCGCCGAAGTTCACGAACATGCCGAACATCTTCGATTGTTCGGTCTGGCTGGCGATTTGGCTGTGCGAAGTTTTGATGCCTTCGCCGAGCGATTTGATGTAGTCGGACAAATCGCCAGTGGCCTGCACCAGTAGCCAAATATTTCCCTTGGTCACGCGGCCGCCGGTCGCACCGAGCTTCGCAGCAAGGGTATTTTCCTTCTGTTTGCGTCCACCGATACTCGCACGCAATACGGCATCTTGGTTGCCGGCAGAAGTCACGATCACGACGAGGCGATCCGTCGGCACATACACGCAGGCATTGTTTAGCATGCCGGCTTTCCCCGCCAACTTCGTGACGGCTTGCCCGTCGATATTCTGTGCGGCCCCACCGAGTTTCGCAAGTAATGCCGTTCCGTCGATCTTCTTTGCGGTCTTGAAAACGAGTATCTGCCCCGCCGTACCATTCTCGCGTTTCTTGGAGGAAATGACATAGTCGAGAAAGGCATCCGGTGCCACGTCGGCGGCGGTGGCAATCTCATCTGCGGCGGCTTTAATGCCAACGGCCAGTTGTTTCTCCATCTCGGGCTTGTAGCCGGGATAGCGATTGATGAGGCCGACGTTCACGCCACGGGTATGGTTGAAATCGCCCGGTACGTAGGTGAGGAGTTCTTCAATCTTGCCGCTCTTACTGAGTAGCAAATACGCGATCATCCCGATGCACGTGAGGATCACGAACGCCCCGGCCACCATCATAATCATGACGGCGACGTTGCTCTTCTTCTTCTTGGCTTTGTACTTCTTCTTTTTGCCGTCGCCGTCCGCTTTCGCTTCGCTGTTCTTCGCCGATTTCTTCGGCCTATCGCCCGATTTCGACTTGCTCGATTTCTCGAACTTCGGTGCCTTCTCGGATTTCGACGATGGCTTGGTCGCTATCGACGACGCCATCGGGGTAAATTGCGTACCGCACTTCGGGCACTCGACTTCCTCGTCGGCTGCGGGCGTGTCGTCGAGGCGCAATTTCGCCTGACACTCAGGGCAGCGGGTTTGGTAGGCCATCGGGAGCCACTCCAGGCAAGCAGTCGAATGATCACGAATGAATAAGTTCGTTATCGCCGCAAAAGGGAGCTAAGGCAAGAGAAAAGCATTCGGCACGAAGACGATGCGTTTCAGTCGTTTTCCGATAAACCGCAGCAGAAACGCACTCGCTCAACTCGAAGGATTTGACGACTACCCCTTAATCACGCCGATGGGCCGCATTCGGGCGACCTTGCGCGAGAGGCCCGCGTCGTGAACGACATCGACGACATCGTCGACGTTCTTGTAGGCTTTCGGTTGCTCCTCGGCGAGGCCCATGCGGCTACTCGCCATCGCGATGACGCCTCGCGCTTCCAGTTCCTTGTCGATGCGGCGACCGATGGCGTCCTTAACGGCGGCGGTGCGGCTCATCGCGCGGCCGGCACCGTGGCAAGTCGTGCCGAAGGTCTTCTCCATACTGCCCGGCGCGCCGACGAGGATCCAACTCGCACGCCCCATGTCGCCGGGGATAATCACCGGCTGCCCGACCGCACGATACTGCTCTGGCACCTCAATGTGTCCCGCTGGGAATGCCCGCGTCGCGCCCTTGCGGTGGACCCAGACCATCTTCCGCTTGCCGTTCACAACGTGCTCTTCGAACTTCGCGATGTTGTGTGCGACATCGTAAAGGAGTTCCATCCCGAGGTCTTCCCACGATCGGCCAAAGTAGTCGGCGAAGACTTCGCGGGCCTGGTGCATCAGCAATTGACGGTTGCAGAAGCCGTAGTTTGCGGCGGCACGCATCGCGGCGATGTACTTGCGGCCTTCGGGACTGTCGGCGGGTGCGCAGGCGAGTTGGCGGTCCGGTAGCACGATGCCGTACTTCTTGTCCACGTTGCGGAATGCGGCGAGCGCATCGTCGCAAACCTGATAGCCCAACCCGCGCGAACCGGAGTGAATCATGACGCAGACTTGGTTCAGTTCGAGGCCGAAAACTTTCGCGACGTCGGCATCGAAAATGTTATCGACGACTTGCACTTCCATGAAGTGATTGCCACTGCCCAGCGTACCGCACTGCTGGCTGCCACGCTTCACGGCATGGTCGGTCACCTCGTGCGGGTCAGCATCGGCAATGCGTCCGTCGGCTTCGGTGTTCGTCAAATCGCGAGCAACGCCGAGGCCACGATCGATAACGAAACGCGGCCCTTCGCCCATCAATCGGCGCGTGTCGGCTTCGTCGAACTTGTACTTGCCACTCTTGCCAACGCCCGCCGGGATCGTGTGAAACAGGCCCTTCATCAGTTCACGAATGTGCCGCTTGACGTCGTGCAGGAACAGGTTGGTTTTTACAAGTCTGACGCCGCAGTTCGAGACGATGAAACCTCCCGCGACGAAGTTATGGTCGCGATGTTGCACGGTGAAATCGTAGACGAGACCAACGTGGTCGGTCGTTTGAATCGCGGCGATCCGTTCCCAAACGACGCCATTCGGCACGACGCTGGCAGATGCCTTTCCGCAATACTGCGCAAAGGTGGCAAACTCACGGGGCACGCGGCAACTGGTCGCACGGTCTTGGTAAAGCGAGCGTTCGAGGAACCGGCGGTTCACGAACGGGCTAACCAGCACGCTGTAAATTTCAGCAGGTGCTTTCCCGTTTTGTGCCATCGCACGTGCCGAAACAATCGCAGCTTCCCGCTTCGCAATCATCTGGTTCTTGAGCTTCAAGTATTGCACGGCGAGCGCCGCTAATCCGGATCGTTCGCCGTTGTACGAGAAGCCGACTTTGCCCCAGAGATTCAACAGGCTGTTCGACTTCGACGACACGAGCAGTTTCAATCGTGTCGTGGCGGGCTTGCCGGGTCCGACGCGTATCGGCCCTTCGCAGATCGACTGAATGCCCACGCC
>JANXNT010000346.1 GCA_025353985.1 Limnoglobus sp. | reverse complement strand
CCTCAGTTTGTTGCACACCAAGATCGGCGACCGTGGGCTCGTGCACCTCTACGGTCTGAGCAACCTGAAAGAACTTCAGTTGGGGAAAACGAAAGTCACAGAGAAGGGCATCGCGCTTCTGAAAGCCGCGCTGCCTGAATGCAATATCACTCAAGCGGGATAGTTAACGGAACGCGGAGCCGGTTCCGCATTCCGAATTCCCCATTCCGCATTTCCCCAAGTTAGCCCCACGTGACCAAGCCTGGCTCGAACGCGTGTGGCAGATTTGGGTGCGAGGGCAGCACACGGACGCTGAAGCCGAACTGGCCGCTGGCTTGGCAGGCGACGGTTCCCGCGAACGACACGCGACCATCGGCGACGGTGCCGGAGGGCAGCAACGCTTTCGCTTTCGGGTCGGCGATTTGCCCCATCGAATCGAGCAGCCCATAGCAGAGTTGCACTTCGACATCGTTCGGCGAAATACTGCCGAGGTGGACGCGAACCTTGACGTCGAGATCGCCGCCGACTCGCAGCATGTCGCCGTTCGGCGCGTCGATTTGTTCGACGAGGACTTGCCCCCAGTCGCCTTTGATCTTGCGTCGCCAGGCCGCGAGTTCAGTGGCACCCTTCAGGTGGTTTCCGCTCAGTTTCAAGAACCGGCGATGCGATGGCAGGTAGCAACGCTCGGTGTATTCTTCGACCATGCGGTTCGTGTTGAACACCGGCACCAGCGTCGAGATCGAACGCTTCATGCGTTTGATCCAAGCGCGGGGCAGGCCGTCTTTGCCACGGGTGTAGAACGCGGGCAGCACTTCTTTTTCGAGCAGTTCGTAGAGTGCCCGGCTCTCGACTTCGTCTTGGTACGCGAGGTCTTGGTACTCTTCGCCGGAGCCGATCGCCCAGCCATTTTCGCCATCGTAACCTTCGCACCACCAGCCATCGAGAATGCTCAGGTTCAAGCCACCGTTGACGGCGACTTTCATCCCGCTCGTGCCCGATGCTTCGAGTGGGCGGCGCGGGTTATTCAGCCACACATCGACACCTTGAACGAGCGTCCGGCAGACGTTCATGTCGTAATCTTCGAGGAAAACGATCCGCTTCCGGAACTCTTCCCGCTTCGCATATTGCACCACACGCGCGATTAGTTCCTTTCCGCCGATGTCCTTCGGGTGAGCCTTCCCGGAGAAGATGAACTGAATCGGGCGGTCCTTGTCGCCGAGCAGTTTCGTGATCCGTTCGAGATCGCGGAAGAGCAAGTCGCCACGCTTATAAGTTGCGAACCGCCGCGCGAAGCCGATGGTCAGTGCGTCGGGGTCGAGAATCTCTTCGGCTTTGTCGATCTCGGCGGGCGAGGTGCCGCGACGTTTGAGTTGCGCTTTCAAACGCGAACGTGCCATCGCCACGAGTCGTTCGCGGCAACGTTCGTGCGTGCGCCACAGTTCCGCATCGGGGATCGATTCGACGCGCTTCCAGATCGCGAAATCGGTCGGTTCTTCTTCCCAGTGGATGCCGATGTAGCGGTCGAACAGCTGGCCGATTTCCGGCGAGAGCCACGTCTGCGTATGTACGCCGTTCGTGATCGAGGTGATCGGGACTTCAACATCGGGTAGCGTTGGCCAGATACCGTTCCACATCTTGCGCGAGACGACGCCGTGCAACGCGCTCACGCCATTGCTGGTGTTCGCAAGCTTGATGGCAAGCACCGTCATGCTGAACGGCTCGCTTTGATTCTCCGGATGAATCCGCCCGAGTGCGTAGAAACCCTGGCGGTCGATGCCGAGCTTGCTGATGTAATCGCCGAAGTATTGGTCCATCAGTTGCGCGGGGAACGCATCGTTACCGGCGGGCACGGGCGTGTGCGTCGTGAAGCACGTACCGGCCTTGACCGCTTCGGATGCCGTCGCGAAATCGAGCTTCTCTTCTTCCATCAACATGCGGATGCGTTCGAGGCCCACGAATGCCGCGTGCCCCTCGTTCATGTGGCAAACGCTCGGGTTCTTGCCGATAGCGCGGAGCGCCCGGATGCCGCCGATACCGAGGATGATTTCTTGCTGAATCCGCATCTGCTCGTCGCCGCCGTAAAGCTGCGCGGTGATACCGCGATCTTCCGCACGGTTCGCGGCGATGTTCGCATCGAGCAAGTACAACGGCACGCGGCCGACTTGAATGTGCCAGATTCGCAACGACACTTCGCGGCCCGGCAACTGCACCGAGACGATCACCGGCGTGCCGTCTGCTTTCAGTTCGGGCACGAGTGGCAGCGTGAAGAAATCGTTCTCCGGGTAGCGTTCTTGCTGCCAGCCGTCGACGTTGAGATACTGCCGAAAGTATCCTTCGCGGTACATGAGGCTGACGCCGACGAGCGGGATACCGAGGTCGCTGGCGCTCTTAAGGTGGTCGCCTGCAAGCACGCCGAGGCCACCGGAGTACACCGGTACGCTTTCATGCGTGCCGAATTCGGCGGAGAAGTACGCCACGCACGTGCCGCTATCGGCCTTGAAGGTTTGGCCGAACCACGTCGATGCCTTCATGTAATGATCGAGCGATTCGACGACGCGCTCCATGTGCGCGAGGAAGCCACCGTCTTCGGAAAGTTCGTCGAAGCGCGTCTGTTCGGTCGAGCGCAATAGCCGGATCGGGCTGTGGTCGAGCGTCTCGAACAGGTCCGGATTGATCCGCCGAAACAGCGCGACGGCATCGGCGTTCCAGCACCACCACAAGTTGTAAACGAGTTTTTGGAGGGGTTCGAGCGACTTCGGAAGGGATGGAAGAACCGTGTAGGTTCGAATCGATCGTCCGGGCATGAACAATCCTCGCAAGAGAAACGAAACAACGCGGGATCACCGAGTGAACCCGCACTAGGAAACGACGCAAAACGCTTGCAGGGGAGAACTGCTCGCTAACAATTTAGGAGGTCTGGGCCGAGTTTCAATTCGGCGTGCTCGACGAGGTGGAACGATTCGCTTCATCCAGCCGGCGATACGTTTCGCGATCCGCGGGGTGGAGCGGTATCGCTTCGAGGCCGCGCGACTTGGCTTCACGAAACGCGCGATCCGCATCGGGTTTCTTCTGCGAATTCAGCGCGACGGATAGGTGAAAATATCGCATCGCGGTCTTCTCGTGCTTCAGCGCCTCTGCCGCGTCTTTCTCGGCGAGTTCGTACTGCTTCGCGGAGATGCGAATGCGGGCGCGTGTGTCGAGCAATTCGCCCGTCAGGCCTTTTTCCTTCATGGCGCGTTCGATGAGTTCGTTCGCTTGCGTGGCACGTTCGGGCATCGGTGCCAACAACCACGCAAGATTATTGAGTGCCACCGCATTCCGCGGGTCGATCGCTAACACCTGCTGATACGCTTTCTCGGCCGCCGCAAAATCGTTGCGAATCGTCTGGAAGTCGGCTTCGGTCAGGCGAAGCAAAAGCGAATCTGGCTCTTGTTCCCGTGCCGTTTGCAACCACTCGCGAACCCGCGCGGCCCAGACATCGCTCGCCCCATTTCGGATCGCAGCGACACCCGCGAGTGCCTTCGTTCGCGGGTTCAACGCCTTGACTAACTGGATTTTCGCGAATGCTTCCTCGGGCCGTCGATCCGCCGCCAACAGCGATGCGATCCGGGTCAGATACTCGGCCCGCGTCGGCACCAGCCGGTCGTACTTCGCCACGGCGGCATCGGTCAACATTCGCACGGCCGCGGTGCCGCGAATTTCGGCTAGACGCGATAAGCGGTCGTACAGTTCGGCGGCCGCCAGTATCGTTTCGTTCGTCTCGTTACCGCTGCGGTCGATCTCTTTGCAGTCGTTCTCGATCATCGCGATGGCGCGTTCGGACTGCCCCGCTTTGCAGTAATAATTGGCGACCGCCGTGACGATGCGGCTATCGCTCGGCCCACGTGCGAGCAGCCGTTCGGCGAACGCTTTCGCCGCATCGTACTGCTTACCTTCGATCAACACTTCCATCGCGACAATCAGGTATTCAACGTTCGTCGGGTCGCGATTCAGTAGCGTTTGCAGGCAGCCGACCGCTTCGTTCGTTTTCTCCCCAGCACGATACGCCTGGCTCAGAATGAACACGTCGCGAGGGCCGTTCGTCTCCTTCGCAATTTCGGCGAGCAACGAGATCGCACAATCCAGGGCGGCCGTGCGGTCGGTGCCATCGAGGTAGCGATGCAACGACGATAACACGCCGGCCACGGCACGACGTTCTTCAGCCGATTGAAACAAATCTCGCTGCGAAATCAGCAATTCTGCCGCACGACGCCGGTCGGCCGGTTCGCCGCGTACCGCGAGTAACATCGTCAAATTTTGCGTCGCCCAAGCCCGATCCGATTGCGGTTCGTTCGGCTGATTCAGGTAGCCTTGCAGCAACTCGATCGCGTTGGTTCGTTCCATCCGTGCGAGCATAATTGCGAATCTTTCGCGGATATAGATTCGCTGCGTCGTCGCCGTGTCGAACGTCCGTTCGCTCTTGATTTTCGCCGCCGCATCGATCGTTGCCAACAACGTCGCATATGCACGCTCGTCGAGTTTTGGTTTCGCCAACTCCGTGACGCGGCTCGTTTCGATGTCCAATTGCAAACGCACGTAGTCATCGACATTCGCGCCGGGTGCTTGCACGGCGCGTGTGCGAAATGCCTGGGCTTCGGCGGTCTGCCCGATGCGTTGTCGGCAATCGGCCAGCCACCCGAGGTAGCCGGGTAGCCGTTCGAGATGCACGGGGCATGCCGCGATTAACCGTGCCGCAGCCGGTCGATCGATCGTGCCCGAGGCATTCCAAATAACTCGCTGAAATGGCTCGTTCGCCCATCGCGGGTCGATCGACAATCGTAACAACATCGCCTTCAATTCAGGCGTATTTCCTTTGCTCGCGTAAAATCGCAGTAGCGCCTTCACCGGCTCGACCCGCGTCGGTTCGAGCACAAATGCACGCGTAGCAAATGTGACTGACAGTGCCGTGTCACCGAGGCGTTCCGCAATCGTGCCGAGTGCAAGACACGCATCGGCACTGATAGGATTGGCCCCGAATTTCGCGGTCAGCGCATCGCGCGAAGCGTTCCACGCCGCGGCGTTCCCGGACTTCACCGCCACGGCTGTCGCCACGATGATTTGGCACGCGCCCGCATCGCCTTCGATCGCCTTCAATGCGGTCTTCGCTTCGGCTAGTATCGTGGCATCGTCGGCCTCGATCGCACGCATCGCCACCGCTTGCCAGAGCGCCGCATCGCGCACGGTTTCAGTCGCCATGCGGTGGTGCAATCGCAACGCATCGGCACGGTCGCCCTTACGTTCGTAGATGTCAATCAGCCCCGCACACAACCGGTGCCGTTCGGTATCGGGCCAGCTTTCGATTTGCGATTCGAGCATCGGTATCGGTCGCAAACCCGCCGGGTCGCGGGCATACAACTCGGCCCGTGCCAATCGCAGTTCTGCACTGTCTGGCAAGGCCCCTTGGGCTTCGTCGAGTATGACGAGGCCCGCCGCTACACCGCGCACATCGGCGATCCGCTCGGCGAGTTTCGCCCACAATCGCACATCGCCCGGCCGCCGCGATCGCTCGCGTTCGAGCGCGTTCAACACCGCGCCCGGCTTACCAGACAAGTACGCCACGTCCGCCAAAATCAGTACCGAGTCCGCCGTGTCGACGCCGCCCTTTTTCAGGCTCGCTACCGCTTCGGTTTCGAACTTCGTCCACACATCGCTCGTCGCATTCATCGCTGCCAGCCGCAGCGCTTTCATCTGTATCGCCGTTGTCGTGTACGTGCCCGCGCCGGCGGGATTCTGTGCGGCGAGTTCGTATTCGCGAATCGCTTCGGCGAGTTGCCCCGCATTTAAAAACGCCTGCCCGAGCATCGCCCGTGCCGCGATGTTTGATGGGTCTTTCGCGAGGATCAACTTTAGGCATTCGCGCTCTTTCGCCGGTTCCGCAATGCGTCGATGACAGTTCGCCAACAGCAGATTCGCCTGGGCTTCGAGCAACGGCAACTCCGCCGATTCCGAACGGAGTTCGCCGAGCATCTCGATGGCTTCCGGCCACTTTCCGGCGTGCATCGCCAACCGGCCACGCAGGTATTTGATTTGCAATTTCACGAGCGGCCCGCGTCGCTTTTCGAGTTTCGCGAGCACCTCCAGTGCCTTCGCGGTGTCGCCCGATTGCAACAATAAATCGCCGAGCGGGATCAGTAAATCGGCGGTGTCGCGGGTGGCGGTGATGCCGTCTTCGAGCACGGTAATCGCCTGCGGAATGTGGCCGCGATGCGATTCGAGCCACGCCAAGCTGCGTATCATCCGGATGTCGTTCGGCGTCTGCTTCAAGCCTTCCGCAAGTACGTCGTGCGCATCGCGCGGGGCACGCTGACGCTGGTACCTTTCGGCCAATAGCAACCGCGGCTCGGGTGTTTTCGGCGCGATCGAGATCGCTTGTTTCAGGTCGCGAATCACGGGGTCGTTCGCCACCGTTGGCAGTGAGGAATCACCTTGCGTCGCAATCGAGAATCGCGCCCGCATCACGTACGAATCGGCAAGGTTTGGCAGTTCCGTAACCATGCGGTCGAGGACGATTTTCGCCTCGCCAGGCCGCTTCTGTTCGCGTACGAGGAACTCGGCAAATCGCGAATACGTCGTCGGTTCTTTGGGGTCGAACTGAAGCGATGTGCGGAAGCTTTTGTCCGCATCGTCGAAGGTGCGTTGGCCGACCTGCCCGAGCGCGAGTTGCTGCCAAACGGCTGCATCTGAAGGCGTATCTTTGAGGTACGCCTCCGCGTGATTGCTCGCATCGGTGTAGCGCCCGAACTTCAAACAGAGCGCAATCGCTTCTTTGCGGATACCCGCACGGCTCGGGTCGCCGCGCAAAATTTTGTCGTAAAGAAACACGAGTTCGGAACGCGATGTGTCCGTCGAACGCGAACGCAAAATGTTCGCCAGCCGTTCTTTCACATCGACATCGGTGGGGCGAAATTCGAGATATTGCCGCAGGTAATGCACCGCTGTGTCGGT
>JANXNT010000344.1 GCA_025353985.1 Limnoglobus sp. | reverse complement strand
CCGGTCAGAACACTGGTCCCTTCGAACCAGCCGTCGCGGGCAACGGGAACGACAGCGAAGACAAGGGCACTGGCTTCGGTGGCGTGATTCGCACCAGCCCATTTACACTCGATAGCTTCGGAGCGAACCCGGACCTCGCGGGCTCCGCTAACCTGCGGCAAGACTTCGGCCTGACTGCGATCGTCGTGCCACCACCACCGCCACCACCCGCCACGCTCCCCGCGTCGGTTTCAGGCTACGTTTATCGCGATACCTTCGTAATGAACGGCGTCCGACAACCTGCTTCCGGGGAAAGTGGCATCGCAGGAACGCTCATCACGCTGACCGGTTTCGACGCCAACGGATTGCCGCTGACGCGAACCGCCATCACCGATACGAGCGGCTTCTACAAATTCCCGAACTTGTCGGCCGGTTCGTACACGATCCGCGAAACCCAGCCGCAAGGCTTCTTCGATGGTATCGACACTCCGGGTAGCCTCGGTGGATCGACGCCCTCGAACGACGTTCTCATCGTCGGTTTGGCCGCAGGCCAAGATGGTGTCGAGTACAACTTCGGCGAAATTCTGCTGTCGTCGGTCTTCGGTTTCGCGTACGAAGACCTCAACCGCAATCGTCGGATGGACGTTGGGGAGCCGGGTATTCCGAACGTGATTGTGACGATCTCCGGGACTGCGTTCGAAGGCACGCCGATGTCGCGACCGCTGACGGCAGCCGATTCGATCAACGGCCTCGTCACCACGACCAATGCATCGGGACGATACGAGTTCCCGGTCCTGCCACCCGGACGCTACACGATCACCGAAGCCCAACCGGCGGGGTATTTGGACTTCTTTGAATCGGCCCAAGAGCCGACCACGAAGCCCGTCAACCTGGGCAACGATATCATCAGCGAAGTTTCGGTTGCCGGTGGCGAAACCCGCGGCGCACTGAACTTTGGTGAAGTCCGGCCCGTCGCGCCGACGACCGACCCTACCAAGCAGAACTTCCTCGGTTCTTCGCCGAACGGCACGATCTCTGTGCCGCCAAGTACCACGCCGCCGGTCAGCGTGTTACCGAGCAATGTGCCACTCGACCCGCGGTTCAGTTTTAACACCGGGAATCCGGCAAAACCCTCGCTGTTGGCGGTGGGCGCCGGTGCAGGGCGGGGGCCATTAGTGCGCGTGTTCGACTACGCTACCTCGACCGAGAAGTTCCGCTTCTTTGCTTACGAAGAATCGTTCACCGGTGGCGTCCGCACCGCTGTGGCCGATGTCGACGGCGATGGCACGCCAGACATTATCACTGCAACGGGTGTCGGCGGCGGTCCGCGTATCCGTGTGTTTAGCGGTGTGAACGGCACTCCGATTCGCGATTACTTCGCGTTCGAGCCTGAGTTCCGCGGCGGGGTGTTTGTTGCGGCGGGCGATGTCAACGGCGACGGCAAAGCCGATATCATCGTCGGGCCGGAAGTCGGCGGCGGGCCGCGTGTCACGACCTTCGATGGGTCGAACGGGGCGATCCTCAACAACTTCTTCGCGTTCGATCCGAATCAGCGCGGTGGCGTTCGCGTCGCTGCGGCCGACTTCAACAACGACGGGGCAGCCGATATTGTGGTTGCGACTGGCAACTCGGTGGCCACGCGGGTTCGCACCTTCGATGGCCGCACGCTCAGCCAACTCTCGGAGATTGCACCGTACGCGGCCAATTTCACGGGTGGCGTGTTCGTCGCAGCGGGCGATGTAAACGGCGACGGGGTGCCAGACATCGTAACGGCGGCAGACATCGGCGGCGGACCGCACGTGCAGGTGTTTAGCGGCACGTCGGGCCAAGCCATTTCGAGCTTCTTCGCATTCGACGCCGCCTTCACCGGTGGCGTACGAGTCGGGTTGGTCGACGCCGATGGCGATGGCAAACTCGATATCGTGACCGGGGCGGGTGTCGGCATGCCATCGCAGATCAAGATCTGGCGTGGCTCGGACATCACCGTCATCGACGACTTCTTCGCATTCGATACCACCTTCCAAGGCGGCATCTACGTGGCGTAAGTGTCGTTTGCAATCGTAGAAACGGTTTCAGGGCACCCCTTTGGGTGCCCTGTTTTCGTGTGATTCTCAGCGAAACTCAATCTCGATGCAGTCGTTCGCAGAATTGGCGGGCGATGATTTGCGGTTCAGCGGCTTCAGCGATGGCGGAACTGACTGCGATTCGCGTGGCACCGGCAACGATGACTTCGCGCACGTTTTCGAGCGTGATGCCACCCAAGGCGAATGCGGGCAGTGACGTTTCCGCCATGGCTTGGTGAATGAAATCGAGGCCAGCAAACTTGGCGAACACCTTGGTTTTCGAAGGAAACGTCGGGCCGATGCCGATGTAGTTCGCGCCATCTAGAACCGCTTGCCGCACTTGTTGCAAGTTGTGCGTACTGACGCCGATAATCGCGTCGGGGCCGAGAATCCGCCGGGCGTCTTGCACGGCTAGATCGTCTTGCCCGAGATGCACGCCGTCCGCATCGCTTAGCCGGGCGATGTCGGGGCGATCGTTCACAATGAAAGTCACATTCGCTTTTCGCGTCCATTTCCGCACTTGTTTCGCTCGTTCCAGCAGTTCGCGATCTGGTAGCGTTTTTTCGCGAAGTTGCACGATCGTTGCCCCGCCTGCGGCCGCTTCCGCGATCGTCCAATCGAGGCCGCTGACGCACTGCGAACCGGTGAGCAGCACGTACAAGCAGTCGTTCGGCAGGCGTTCGCGGGACTTCGCACCGATAAGTATGGCCCGTTCGAGAATGTACGCTTCGTAGCGGATTCGCTCGATGTCGCGGGCGAATTCGGGGCCTTCGAGCTTGCCGTATTCCTCGGCACTGCGCAACGATTCCTGTAATCGCTTGCAATTGACTTCCGCCACCTGATGTGGCGTTCGCCGGATGTATTCGGTGCGTGTGCCGATCGTCGTCCCGACATCGCTGTCGGCATCGCGTGAGGTGATCAGCAAGCCGTGCGGCAGTCGTTGTGTGGCTTCGGCGAGTTGGTGCCGGAGCGTCTTGCATTTCTCGAAGGCGAATC
>JANXNT010000326.1 GCA_025353985.1 Limnoglobus sp. | reverse complement strand
GTTCCGCGAAGGGCGGACCGCGCAGAAGCTGATGTGGCAACAAATGACCGCGCCGACGCCGATCCGCGATCTGAAGCCCGACGTACCCGTCGGCCTCGCGGCAGTCCTCCATTCGATGCTCGAAAAGAAGCCCGAAGACCGTCCGCAAACGCCCGCCGATGTGGCGAAACTCCTCGAACCGTGGACGAGCGAACCGTTGGATCTGCCGAACCCGAAGTGGATGCCGACGTTGCCGAACCGCCGCGGCTTGACCGGTTCGTCCACGCACGTTCCCGTGGCGACCGACTCGCAAATGCGTGCGAAAAGCACCTTCAATCTCAACTTGCCCGGTCGTTCCCAAACGAAACTGCCGAAGTTTTCGACGCCGATATTAGAACTTCCGCCAGTGCCGCAAATCGCCGACTACGACACGCCGACGATGGAAGACCGCAGCGCCCAGACACCGCGCACGCTCGGTACGAAGCCGGAAACCAAGCTGCCAACGAAGACGCACCTTCCCGTCATCACCCGCGCGTCGATCGCCCCCGTGCCGCACACGCCGATTCACAAAGGCTGGAAAGTGATCGTGATCGCCGTGGCCATCGCCGCCGTCCTCGGAGCCGCCGCCGCCGCAATCGCGCTGCAAATCATGCGATAGCAAGTATAACGCATCTGCCGAAATGAGTTGACAACCGTCACGAATAATCGACAATTGATTTCGGGCGATGTCAATTATGACGGCAGGAGAAGGCATGAGCGTTAGGAAGCTTTGGCGGATTGCCGAGCGATTTCACTGGTTGCCTATGGTGTCCCTTGCGATGGCGGTTGTGGCCGTAATCCTCGCGGACAAAGCCGTGTTTGGCCAAAGCCATCCGCAGATCGACCTCGGGTCGTTATCGCGATCGCGGATAGATAACACTCCCGGTGTACCGAAGGAACAAGCCGCTGTGGTGTTGGCATTACGCGACACCGCAGCGAGGCTGGTATGGATGACAACGGGATTAGCGCAAACGATCGCTTTTCTCCTGGCGATTGCCTACTTCAGTTTGAACATCACGAAGATGATTGCCACATGGAGTTGGGCGTTCATTATACCCGTCGCGTTCGTGTTAATCGTTGTATTCGATCGGGTTCTGTCGCACTTTCATTTGTTGCCAACGGGATAAGAGTATACGGGTAAGTTGAATGGTCTTATCACTACAGCGCGGGTACTCTGTTGTGTTTCACTTGAGGCACTACGCGAACCTCGGAATTCCAAGGCAATCGCGTCTCACTCACGGCAAGGGAGTAAAGTGTGTTGGTAACCGTTCACGGGGTAGGCGATTTGTAACGCCAAGTTAGACATTGTCATCCAATTGCGGCCTGAGTCACCTAGACGTTTTGGCCATTTGTGTCGCTTGGAAGCAAGTCGCCGGTGAATTTACAGGTAACAATGGCTGCTTTCGGTGAACCCGTGAACGGTTACGAATCCGATGACGGGCGGACAGATTTCTGCGTTAGGACCGGCGTTTTCGACTTATTTGAAGCCATTTCGGGACGATTTCGCCCAGGAGCGGTCGGTCGAACACTTCGATGCATTCTGTATGGGGTTGCTTAGCGATTTGCCGCGAAAGAGCGTCGAGCCGATCGCGATCGCGTGTGGTACGGCCGTGCGAACCTTACAGGCGTTTTTGGCGACT
>JANXNT010000320.1 GCA_025353985.1 Limnoglobus sp. | reverse complement strand
CGGCACTTCGCGAATCAAGATGCTCGGCGTCTTGCCTTTGCCTTCTTCGACGATGTCCGCTCGTGCTCGCAGCGTAATCCGCCCGCGTTTGTTCGGGTTACCGAGGTAGCCATCAATGACACCCTGACGCCCCATGATGATGCCCCCTGTGGGGAAGTCGGGGCCGGGGATGATTTCGAGAATTTCCTGAAGCGAAACTTCGGGTTCTTCGAGGAGGCGAATGAGGCCGTTGCAGACTTCACGCAGGTTGTGCGGCGGAATGTCGGTGGCCATGCCGACGGCGATGCCGTCGGAGCCGTTCACGAGCAAGTTCGGGAACTTGCCGGGCAGCACGAGCGGTTCGCGATACTTGCCGTCGTAGTTATCGATGAAGTCGACCGTATCGTAATCGAGGTCCGCGAGCATGTCGGCGGCGATACCAGCGAGGCGCGCTTCCGTGTAACGGTGTGCAGCAGGTGGTAGACCAGCAATCGAACCGAAGTTACCTTGGCCGTGGATCAACTTCGTCCGCATGACCCAGTCTTGCGCCATCCGCACGAGCGTATCGTAGATCGATTGGTCGCCGTGTGGGTGATAGCGTTTCATCGTTTCGCCGATGATGCCCGCACACTTGCTCGTCGCCGATGTGGGCGATAACCCAAGGTCGTTCATCGCCACGAGAATACGGCGTTGCGATGGCTTCAGGCCATCGCGCACGTCGGGCAACGCGCGGCTCACCATCACCGATTGCGCGTACGCTAAATAGCTATCTTGAAGCTCTTCTCCGATGTCGATCGGGTCGATCGGCGCGAGCGTGGGGGGTGGCGGAGTGCCACCGGGCGGTACGGAGGGGGTTTTTGCCTTAGCCAAGGTGAGAGCTCCGGTGCCATGACAATGGTCTGATCGTAAAGAGTAATTTATGAATTTGGCACACCGGAAACTACCGTGAAAGCCCCCAAAACGCTCGAAATGTTGACAAATACCGATTCTGTGCCCTACGCATATCGCGATGTCTTCCCCGAACGCACTTTTCGGGTTATTATGAGGTACTTCTTTCCCGGTTGGAGCGGTAATATGCGTTCGATTGCAGCATTTGTTACGGTTATCCTGATGGCACAGATAACACTGTTTGCGGAAGACAAAACGACACCCGCCGCCACCTACACGCTCGAAAAACGGTTGCGAGTGACGATTACGCTCGATGTCAAAGAGCAATCGTTAAAAGCGGTGCTGGAAGCGATCGCCGAACAGCTCGAGGG
>JANXNT010000311.1 GCA_025353985.1 Limnoglobus sp. | reverse complement strand
GCCTTGGATTTCAAGCGTTTTACCCCGTGAACGGTTACCCGCTCAAAGCGGCTCCAATTAGATTATCATCCCAGAAACTATAACCGGTCGGGTTTTCCCGTTGCTCCAAGCTTTCACAGCCCAGTCGCACAGATTTATTGGACATAAAGTAGTAATGTGCCGCCTTTTTAGTGTAACGGATATTTTATTATTTCAACTGTAAGATTATTCCAGCACGGCCAGCACATCGGATTCGTGCATGACGAGGACTTCATCTTTTTTCTTGGCGTCGTTGAATTCGTCGCCGGCCCACGACGTGAACAGCACGTGGTCGCCGACTTTGAGTTGCAGCGCGGTGCGGGTGCCGTCTTTGTTGAGCTTGCCGGGTCCGACCGCGATAATTTTGCCGCGCTGGGGCTTCTTCTTGGCCGCGTCGGGCAGGATGATGCCGCCGGAGGATTTCCCCTCGGAAGCTTCCCGCCGCACGATGATCCGATCGCCGATCGGTTTCAGGTTCATCGTTGCTATCTCCCTAAAATTTGCGCGAAGTTTGCGAAGTGCGTGCCAGATATGCAACTCGCGTGCCCCCGCGCAAACATCGGCAGCAACATCATGCGCAAAATACACTTACGGCGAATCGGATTGCGCGTACCATCCGCCATTCTGACAAACCGCCACCGCGCACGCGATTCCGTGGCTGTCGCTTTGGCAGGGTGAGAACCTGCGACGCTTACCGGTCCACAATCCAGTGCCCGATGAGTGCGTGGCGTTCGTACGACAGCATATAGATGTGAATGCGGCGCGGGTTCTTCTCGTCGCGGTGCATGACGGGGCCATCGATGCCGAACGTGTGGTGGTCGATCCAACGATCGTTTTCGTCGAGCAAATTGCAATAAAATGGGTCGAGGTGCGGTGGGTTCGCCTGCGTTTCGCGGTAGGTTTGGAGGAACGGCGGCACGCCGATACCCATCGGGCGGTACAGCCCTTTGGAGTAATCGCTCGTTGCCAGTATCGGTAGCGCATCGGCATCGAACCCGCCGACGATGAACCGGCACACGCCGGACCGCACCGACGAATCGAAGCGCAATTCGAGTTCGTGTAACGGCTTGCTGGAACCGGGGCACGTCACATCGCGCAACATGGCATCGCGGAACGTATCCAGGCGGCGATACTCGTTCTTCCACGGGTTCGCGACGCTGTAACGGCCCGGCGGAA
Organism: Limnoglobus sp.; assembly: GCA_025353985.1. GTDB lineage: Bacteria > Planctomycetota > Planctomycetia > Gemmatales > Gemmataceae > Limnoglobus. Next base: position 1,428 of record JANXNT010000311.1, on the reverse strand, counting down.
TGAACGCGGCGAAGCGGATCTTTTTCGGGCCGGTGAAGTCGCCCCACTCGACGACATTCTCCGCCATCGTCGTTCGCCGTTTGCGGTTCTGTTCTCCACCGGAAATGATGCGTTCGTGCGGATCGTACGCGGTCGGCACCGCACGTTCATTCACAATTGTACGAAGCACCTCGGCAGGAATATGCGTACCGGCGGGGTCGAACCAATGTTCGAGGTAATAGGCGTGCTGCCAGTACGGCAAGCCGGTGTTTTGCTCGAAGAGTTTACGATACTCCCCGAGCGGGAACGTGAACCAGCCTTGGTAATACAGCGTTTTTTCGCCGCCTTCTTTCGTGAACAACAGCAGTTCCCACAGCCCTGCGTTCAGGCAGTTCTTCGCGAGTTCAGCGGAAACGATCGCAGTTTTCTCGAAGCCGTCGCCGCCTTCGATCTCGATTTCCGATGGCTCGAACCGCACTTGCTGGCGGTTCCACTGCCGATCCGTCAGCGCGATCCGGCGTACGCCCGGATCCGCTTTCGCCCACTCCGGCAGGCTCGGCGTCATCAGGCTGACATCGATATTGCGGAAGGCAATCCGCGCGATGTGTGCGTCTTTCCCCGTGAACACGAAATCGAAATGTGTCGCGTCGCGCTGCACGAGATTCAGCAAACGTCCGTTATACCGGCCATGATGGACCGAGCGCAATGCGGGATCTTCGGGGTACTCCGCATTCGAAAATTCGCGGATCGGAACGAGCATCTCCGACGCGGTCGAGTACCGCAGCGCGATGCGAATCCCCACCGCGACTATCGCAACGACCACCGCGATGCCAACGACTTTCAGAACCTCGCGCCGCGTGGTTCCCCGCCACAGTAACCAACGCAAAAATAACGGCACCAACCCGAATGCCGTCAGTGCGATGATCGTCGATGGCGCGAGCAAATCTTTCGGTTCGTCGATCGCGCCGAGTGCCGTCCCCGCATTCACATAGAGGAACGTGCCCGGCAACATGCCGACCCAGCTAATCGCCGCAAACGCGAGCAACGAGATTCGCGTCAGGCCCATGCCGATGTTCACGAGGAAGAACGGAAACACCGGAACCAACCGCAACGCGAAGAGGTAATATCGCCCCTTTTTCTCGACGCCATCGAGCATGGCTAGACCACGATCCCCGAGCCGCGAAGTCAGTGCATTGCGGAAGAAATAGCGCGACAACAAGAACGCCACGCACGCCCCCGTCGTGGAGCCGAGGCTAGCGACCACCGTGCCGAGCCAACGGCCAAACAGCGCCCCCGCGAGCAGTGTTAGCGGCCCCGCAATCGGAATCGATAGCGACGTGATGAGGATGTAAACGACGAGGAATATGCCCAGCGCGAGCGGCAAATTCGCCCGAGTCGTCGCCTGCCAGCTTTGCAAATTATCGCGAATCGAGTCCCACGACAGGAACG
>JANXNT010000917.1 GCA_025353985.1 Limnoglobus sp. | reverse complement strand
CTGTGACCGTGTGCGGATTGCCACCCGGATTCGCTACGGTTATTAGGGCATGCCACACTCCATTTGCCACGTTCGCGTTGCCCGTGGCGACGACGTTACCATCTTTATCCTTGACGGTCACAACAACCGTTGGCCCGTTGCAACTCCCATTCGCGTTGAACGTCTTGGGGATCGTCGCGTTCTGGATCGGGGTCAGTATGTCAACAGCCATAAAAGTCATCTCCAAACAGAGGGCGGATCAAAACGAAGTATCATTGTGGTTAACGTTTCGAAATAACGTTTCCATTTTTGCTGCACGCACAATTATTCCCGCGTCGGCACATTCCATGCGCCGTTCAGACTTTCACAAGCTCGCATCGTTTATTTATGCATGACAAACTATCTCAACCGCATAGCAATGTGCTGTCATCATGCTGGAATTTTTCTACCGAAACCGCTAGTTCGCTAATCTTTTTTCAGCGGTTCGATCACAACGTTTCGGAAAGCGACCGCGGCGTGCGTGGTATAAATTCCCAAGGGTCGGCGTGGCAACCAATTTTCAGGGATCATTTTTTCGCCTGTACCCGTCTTGCGTGCCGCCGGTATGCTGTCTTGGAATTCATCCATATTCATTTTCGTGAAGCGGACCGTTTGACTCGGTTTGTCTATGATGGGCACCCACGATACCCGCACACCATCGGGATTCACATCGAGTACGATTGTCCGCCAGCAATTCAGACCAGGCACATCGTTACGCGGCGGAAAGAACAGTGCCCTGGGATCCGCATGAATCAAGGCGATACCATGTAAGCCGTAGTTGTTGTTTTCTTCATATTGGATGATGCTTTCAATCTTCGCACCATGGGCTGCCGCGACGGCTGGTATTTGCAGTTCGACGTTCTCCCAGAAATCGCTGAACTTGACGATGTAGTAATGCGAAAATGGCACTTTCTCGGGAGTGACACTTTGGTTGTAGCCGAAGTAAATCCCCACATAGGATCCCACACTGTCCCATTTTGCACAGTGACGAATATCGAAGGACACCCGATAGGAATCGGTCATCGGATCGTCGATCAAGCGAAGCAATGAGAACAGTTGCGTTTGGAAGCTTGCGGCATTATCTCCGGAAATCGACGTCGATAGTACCGCATTGCCCTTATCCCAAGCGTGCCATTTCGGCAAGCCCGTTGCGCCGACGAGCGTGACTTTTTCGCCGCGTGCGAGGGCACGTTCGATCTGTCGTTTCGGTTCGGCTTCGCGTTTGACGACGGTTGCAGCGGCGATCAAGAACGGGAGCATAATCAGCACGGCCAGCGCAACACGGTTGCGGTGCAAGCGGCGGCCGATTTTTTGAATGCGTGTCAGCGGTTTCGCTTCGGTCGGTTCGCCCGCTTCCCATTTGCGAAGATCGTTCGCCAGTGCCTCTGCGGTTGCATAACGATCTTGCGGGCGGTGTGCGGTGCTTTTCCGAATGATCGCATCGAGCACGGGGCAGAGATCGGGCCGAAATTGCATCGGCGATGGCGTGGGATCGTTAACGATGCGGGGAATCGATGATTTGCGGCGAACGGTTTCGCGGGTGACCAGTTGGAACAGCGTCGAACCTAGACAGTAGACATCCGATAACTTCGAGACTTTCGTCGCATCGCCGGACGCCTGTTCGGGCGACATATACGTCAGTGTGCCGACGGGAAAACCCGTCTGCGTAACGTCTTCGCTCGTCGCATGTTTCGCAAGGCCGAAGTCGGTCACTTTCACGCGACCTTTTGCACTGAACAAGATATTCGACGGCTTAATATCCCGGTGGATCACCCCTTGTAAGTGCGCTGCGTGTACGGCGTCGGCGGCCTCCGCGACGATCTGCGCGGCTTCATGGTCGTCGATCACCCGATTCCTGAGGCGGTCCGCAAGCGTGCCATTCGGATGGTACTCCATCGTGAAGTACGGCCCGTGCGAACATTCGCCGACCTCGTAAATCGGCACGATGCCGGGGTGATTGATTTTCGCGTGGGCACGCACTTCGTTGATGAAGCGGTCCCGCATCCGGCGACCGGCGGCGAAGTGGCTTACCACCTTCACTGCAACGATGCGGTCCGTCGGACGCTGCATCGCGCGATACACCGTACCCATTCCACCGCGACCGACGAATTCGAAGTCCGTATGGCTGAGAATGTCGGGAAATTGCGTTTTTGGCACCGCGACGGTGCGATCTTCGCGAATCGTCGAGGGCACGTCTTCGCCGCTCACTTCGAGGTCCGAGCCAACTACGAAATCGTCTTCGCCGACACGCAGTGTTTCGGCGGCGTGCGGTGTTTTCAGATTGTCGGCGAACGAATATGCGGAACCGCATGAAGCACACTTGCCCTCAAGCGACTCTACCGGCAAAACCAGGCTACATTGTTGGCAGAAGCGAGA
>JANXNT010000254.1 GCA_025353985.1 Limnoglobus sp. | reverse complement strand
CTTCGTCGCGGCGCTGTAATTTCAATCGCTGTCGCAGGTCGCCATTAGCGATCGCCTTCGAGTACAGAATCGTCTGTGCTCGAAGGCGATTGCCAATGGCGACTTGCGACTGCGTTTGAAACTGCAACGCCGCGACGAAGTCGGCGAACTCGCCGCCGCAATGGACAGCATGGCGGACGGCTTGCAAACCCAGCAACAAAGCATTTCGCACACCGCGCAAACGCTGGCAAGTGCGGCGCATCAGTTGACATCGGTGAGCCAAATGATGGCCGCGAACGCAGAGGAAACGGCGGCACAAGCCAACGTCGCATCGGCGGCGGCAGAGCAAGTGAGCAACAACGTCGCTACCGTTTCGACTGGCACCGAAGAGATGGGCGCGAGCATTAAAGAGATCGCTAAAAGCGCCAACGAAGCCGCCCGCGTCGCCACGTCGGCCGTGAAAGTCGCTGAGAAAACGAACGCCACCGTCGCGAAACTCGGCACCTCCAGCGCCGAGATCGGCAACGTAATCAAGGTGATTACTTCGATCGCACAGCAAACGAACTTACTCGCCTTGAACGCAACAATCGAGGCCGCGCGTGCAGGAGAAGCGGGCAAAGGCTTCGCCGTGGTGGCGAACGAAGTGAAAGAACTCGCGAAACAAACCGCGAAGGCCACGGAAGATATTAGCCGCAAAATCGAGGCGATTCAGAGCGATGCGAAAGGCGCGGTCGAGGCCATCGCGAAGATTGGCAACATCATCAACCAAATTAACGATATTCAGAATACAATTGCGAGTGCCGTTGAAGAACAGACCGCGACGACTGGGGAAATTAGTCGCAACGTCCACGAGGCCGCGAAGGGGAGTAGCGAAATCGCGCGGAACATTCTGGCAGTCGCCGGTGCCGCACGGGGCACCACTGAAGGGGCCGCGAACACGAAAACCTCGGCGGACGAACTCACGCGGATGGCGGTCGACCTTCAAAACCTCGTGACGCAGTTCAAACACGGATGATCGAACGATGGGGAAGATTCGCGTACTCATCGTCGACGACTCGGCCATCATCCGGCGTGCGGTTTCGGACGAACTCGCACTCGATCCCGAGATCGAGATCGCGGGCACGGCACCGAACGGCCAGATCGCGCTCGCCAAGATGACGCAGGTGAACCCGGACTTCGTGCTGCTCGATGTAGAAATGCCCGTTCTCGATGGTTTGAAGACGCTCGCCGAGTTAAAGAAAACGCACCGCCGCATCCCGGTGATGATGTTTAGTTCGCTGACCGAACGCGGTGCGGATGCGACGCTGGATGCCCTGATGCTCGGTGCGGCGGGTTACTTCACGAAGCCAAACAGTGGGGGTATCGAGGAATCTCGCCGGATCATCCGCGAACAGCTTCTGCCTCAAATTAAAGCGATCTGTGCGGCAAATCTCGTGAAATCCACACCCGCACGCCCGGCTGTCATACCGGTGTCACTGCCTCCCCGCCCTGCCCCGTCCGGCGTCGTCGATGTCGTCGCGATTGGCGTTTCGACCGGTGGGCCGAACGCGCTCATGGAACTTTTCCGCAATCTTCCCGCGAACCTGCCCGTACCGATTCTGATCGTGCAACACATGCCGCCCGTGTTCACGAAACAACTCGCGCACCGCTTGTCGGCGAACTCCAAAATCGTCGTTGAAGAAGCGACATCGGGTACGTTTCTCGAACAGGGTCGCGCTTGGATCGCGCCGGGTGACAACCATATGACAGTCGTTCGGCAAGGGCTCCGTCAAATGTTAGTTCTCGATAAAGAACCGCAAGAAAACTCGTGCCGTCCCGCCGTCGATCCACTGTTTCGCTCGGTCGCAAAGGTGTTCGGTGGGCAAACGTTGGCGATCGTCATGACCGGTATGGGATCAGACGGGTTGCGCGGTTGTGAAGCAATTAAAGCGGCGGGTGGGCGCGTTCTCGTTCAAGATGAAGCGACGTCGGTCGTGTGGGGAATGCCAGGTATCGTGTCGCGTGCAGGGCTTGCGGACAAGGTGCTACCCCTCGCATTGATCGGTCCGGAAATCGTACGTCGCGTGTTGCGGACCAAGGACTGAGGTCGAAGATGACGGAACAGGATTATGCGTTCGTCGTGAAACTTCTCCAGGAACGGACGGCCATCGTTCTTGATCCGGGGAAGGAATATCTCGTGGAAAGCCGACTCACGCCGGTGGCGTTGCAGCACGGCCTCGCGACGGCGACCGAGTTCATTCAAAAGTTACGCAGTCCCGGTGGAAGCGCTTGCATTCCCGACCTCATCGAAGCGATGGTCACAACGGAAACCTCGTTCTTTCGCGATGTCCACCCGTTCGAAACGCTCCGAAAAACGGTGCTACCCGAACTGATTCGAACTCGGTTGCCCAACCGCGAATTGAATATTTGGTGTGGGGCGAGCGCGAGCGGGCAAGAGCCATACACGATTGCGATTCTCATACGAGAGCACTTCCCGGAGTTACTCGGCTGGACCGTAAATATACTTGCGACGGACATTTCGACGGAGATGCTGAAGCGGAGCCAAGAGGCGCGTTACACGCAGTTGGAAGTGGGCCGTGGGCTGACAATCGCCTTATTAACCAAGTATTTCCGTCAGGATGGGTTCCATTGGGTACTCCGCGACGAGATCCGAAACATGGTGCGATTCCAGCAAATCCATCTCGAACAATCGTGGCCGCAGATGCCGATGTGGGACATCATTCTCATTCGCAACGTGATGATCTACTTCGACATCGAAACGAAAAAGGCGATCCTTCGCCGAGTAGCGAAAGTCCTCCGCCCCGATGGCTTGCTGATTTTAGGCGGTGCCGAAACGACGCTCAACCTCGACTCCGCGTATCAGCGCGTCGATCATTTGAAGTCCGGCTTCTATCGTCTCGGCGATAAATCCTAAATCAGTTCGAACGACGCACGCGATAAAGGGCGACGCGGTCATACTGTTTATCGAGCGAGTGGACGCCGACGGCCTCGGCTGCGAACTGTTTTTGACATCGCATTGTCAGTAGTGCGGCAAACGGTTCGCTCGCATACGCGCAACCGCGTACGGTGACGGGTTCGATGCGTGCGGCGCGGTTCACGTGCTGTCCGGCAAACTCGGAGCGTTCGCGAAACAAGTTCGGTAGTTCGAAAACGGGGCCAGCGTGCAACCCCACGCGGAACGGGTTTGTCGTGCCCAAGTCGTATTCGGACCATTTCGGTTGCTTGCCAAACGTCGGGTCTACGAGTTCCATCGCAAATGCCGTGGCGTCGGTGGCGTCGTCAAAAACGACGTACAAACCATCGCCCCAAGAGTTCGCGTACTTCGCTTGTTGCCCGATGTCCGATGCGAACAGCACGCGAAGGTAGTTGCTGTATTCCAACAGAAACCGCGATAGCTCCCATTCGGATATTTTGCTGAATCCTGCGACATCGGCAAATAGCATCGCCTTGACGGGTCGCTGAAGGCTGCCCATCGGGGCGGGGGCGGCGATTTTTTCGTTGAGCCTCGGCACGTTTGCCGCGTGTTGAATTCGCAACGAGCCAAGGTCGATTTCCACGGATTCGTGGCAGGCATCCCTCCACGATTTTTCGAACGACTCCGCACCACCCGCTTGTCCAGACATCGTCCGGTCAATCAAAATGAGCGCTTTCGGTGCCGATACGCGCTCGCGTGCCCGCATCACTGCGAGGCCCTGAAGCATCTGATTCGTGAATGCGTACAGTCCTTCGCTTCCGAGGTACGGTTCGCTCGTCGCCAGTTGCACGTTGCTCGCGGATAGTTTTTCGACGGCTTCGAGAACATCGTCGAATCTCCGTCGCCATTTCCGCCACGACTTGGAATCTTGGCCGTAATCGACGCTCGTTCGGAAGAAATCGTGTTGGGCGAACGGCAACACGATGTGCAATTCGGCCTGGCGTTCGATCATCGCCTCTGCGAATAGAATGTCCCCGCCGCAGGCGAGAGAGCAATATCCGACCTTCGCGTTCATCGCTTCGAGTTGTTTCGCGATGGCTGCTTTCACAGCTACGATCAGAGGTTCGCTGTTGGGGAAACGGGGTGGGTACCCTTTCTCGATTCGGTCGGGAGAATCGACCATATGCCCGCTGAAAACGACGACACTACCTAGAAACTCGTCGAGAAATAATGCCTCGGCCCCTTTTACGGTGTCCATCAAAAGATGATAATTATTTCGCAGAGAGGCGAGATCGCCAAGTCGACCTTGCGCGACGGCCATATCGACGGCGGCTTTGTACCACTTGGTCGATTCCTCGGTACGGCCGAGCAGCATGTTCGCTTCGCCCATCGTCGCTGACAGCCACATGTCACTCGTCGACGGAGTGATGCCACGCGATGCGATTCGATTGAGGACTTCATTCGCCAGAGCATTCGATTTGGCTTCGTTGCCAGCGATTCGCCACATTGTTGCGGCATTAATTAGGGGGAACGTTCCGCCGTCAGGCATCGCAGAGACGCCCGGCAGACCGGCGGCTTTCTCGTACCATTCGGCCGATTCCTTCGCTCTTGCCGGTTCGCGCCGCGTGCAATCTTTGAGTATTCGCCCTTTCAACGCGACAATTTCCATCCGCAATTTGACATCGACATCGGCGGGTATCACGGCCTCCGGATCGGCGTCGATCACTTTCTTCAACAGTGGTTCGAGCAGCGATTCGGCGTACTGCGTACTCCCCCCGCGCACCGCCGCAAGCGCGAGTTGATACTGTAATCGCGAGTTATGTTTGAGATGCCGTTCGCCTTCGCGGGCCAATTCCAATGCCCGCCCGGGGTGCCCCTGTTCGATGAGTTTTTGGGTGAACGACGTGTAGAGTTCCGGGTGCATTTCCCAGATGGTTTTGTCTGGGCTGCGGCATTCTTCGAGCAAGCGCTCCACCACGACATCCGACCGATTCAGCCGGTCGAGTATCTCTTGCAACGTCATCGGCGTCTCCGTTTTCAACTATTTGAATGACGAGTCGCGCCCCGAGATTGTCCATTTCGGGGCGCGATCGTTTGCTATTCGTCGTCGTCGTCTTTCAACTCGGATTTCGCCACGATTTGCTGTTGCACACTCGCGGGAACGGGGTCGTAGTGGCTGAGTTCCATCGAGTACGAGCCGTGGCCTTGCGTCAACCCGCTGAGTACGGCGGCGTAACGCGACACCTCTGAAAGCGGAGCACGCGCGTGGATGATCGTGGCCTCGGCGGAGAGTGTTTTCTGGTTATCGATGTGGGCCCGTCGCGTCGGCAGGTCGCCTAACACTGCGCCGGTGTACTTCGTCGGGATCGTGATTTCGAGCTTCACGACCGGTTCGAGTAACGAGGGTTGCGCGGTCAGGAATGCCTTCTTAAACGCTTGCCGGGCAGCCGTTTTGAATGCAGCATCGGATGAATCGACATCGTGATACTTCCCGAAGTGGACCTCCACCGCGACGTCCTGAATGCGGTAGCCGGCCAGTACCCCGCGCTCCATCATCTCCTTGCAACCCTTCTCGATGGCGGGCAGAAAGTTATTCGGGATCGTGCCGCCGACAATGTGATCGATGATCGCGAAGTTCATTAGCGGGTCGTAGTGGACGGCTCGCATTTTCTCGAAGTTCGACTTGTTCGCGAAGTTCGCTTCGAGTTGATCCTGCGTTTTGATGTCGCGCGGTAACGGGTACAGTCGCATGTGAACTTCGGCGAACTGTCCGCGGCCGCCGGTCTGCTTCTTGTGTTTGTAATCCGCCTCCGCTTTCGTGCCGATCGTCTCGCGATACGGAACCTTTGGCTCCTTCGTAATCATGTCCAGATCGTAGCGATGCTTCAAGCGTTCCTGCACAACATCGAGGTGCAATTGGCTGACGCCGCACATCACCATTTCGTGCGTTTGTGGATCGTGCGTGATCTTCACCGTCATGTCTTCTTCGGCGATTTTGTGCAAGCCCGTGGCAATCTTTTGCTCGTCGCCACGATGTTTCGGTGTGACGGCGACGCCGTACATCGGCACGGGAAAATGCATGTCGGCGACCATCGGAGCATCGGCCCGGAACGCGATCGTATCGCCGATATGCAAGCCATCGACCTTCGATACCGCGACGATGTCCCCCGGCACCGCCTCCTGAATCGGCACGTGCGTTTTGCCATTCATCTGGAGCAATTGGCCGACGCGAATCGACTTGCCGTTGTTCAAATCGATGATCGTGTGATTTGGCGTCAACACCCCGGAGAGCACGCGAATAAAACTCAGGTGCCCGACGTAGCGATCGTTGACGACCTTGAAGACGTGCCCGAGGAATTCGGATGCCTCCGTCGGCTCGGCGAGTTTCGTCGTGCCGTTCGAGCCGAACGATAACCCTTCGAGTTTCTTGCGACTCACGCTCGGCGAAAGACCGTACTTTTCGAGTGCATCAAGGAGTTCCTTGATGCCGCGATCGCGCTTCGCCGATGTGCAGAAAATCGGCACGACATAGCCTGCGAGTAAGCAGCGCGGCAATGCCTCTTCGAGTTCGGCATCGCTGATCGTGCCATCGTTGAGATACTTGTCCAGAAGCGTTTCGTTGACTTCGACGACGGCCTCGATGAGTTGCGTACGGGCTTCGCGCTGATCGTACGGGAAGGTCGTTGGCACATTCGTCGATTTGTGAACGATGTCGATGACGCCGGAGAAATTCACACCGAGATTGTTCGGCATGTTGAACAGCACGCAGTTCTTGCCGAACGCTTCGCGGATCGAATCGACGACGCTAGAAAATTGCACGCCTTCCGCATCGATCTTGTTGATGACGAACGCCCGCGCGAGGCCACGTTTGCCCGCTTCGAAGAACATCCGCCGCGTATCGACTTCAATGCCGTTCACCGCTGACACCACGATGACAGCGGTCTCGACGGCGGACATCGCTTCGAGTGCGGCACCGATGAAATCGGGCGTGCCGGGCGTGTCGAGAATGTTCAGGTGTTTGCCACCGTGGTCGGCGTGCAGGACGTGGGTATCGATGCTGAAATGGTGGCGTTTTTCGTCTTCGTCAATGTCGCCCGCCGAGGTGCCATCGTCGACGCTACCGAGCCGATCGACCGCGTGGGCTTTGAATAGAAGCGCGTCGGCCAGGCTGGTTTTGCCCGCAGAACGATGCCCGACGAGCGCAATATCGCGCACGTCGTCGACCATATGCTTGTTCATGAAAACCTCCCGTGGGAAACGGGCCGCAGCAATTGCTGGGGCCTTCACCGCAGGTGGCTCACAGTGGCGCGAGCGGCACGTTCCGTCTGGAGAGGCGGTCGGTCGGGTGCGTCAGAGGAGTCGCCTTACATCGTTGCATCCTTCGAATGTTGGGAACCGACTCGCACCGCTTCGCGCAAGTCGATGGTGTTTTCGTAAAGAGCCCGGCCGATGATGCAGCCGAACAACGCCATCGCTGACAGCCGGGTGACATCGGCCATGTTCGTGACGCCCCCCGAGGCGATCACGGGCAGTTTCATCGCGGCCTGCATCTCGGCGAGGCCATCGAAGTTCGGCCCACTCATCATGCCGTCTTTCGCAATATCGGTGTAAACGACTGCGGCGAGTGGCGAGGATTCGACCTGCTTCGCGAGTTCGGTTGCCTTCGTGCCGGACGTTTCGAGCCAGCCTTCGGTCGCCACGTAACCGTTGCGGGCATCGACGCCGAGGACGATTCGGTCCGGGTAACGATCCGCCATTCGGCAGACCCAATCGGGATCTTGTAGCGCCCGCGTGCCGAGCACCGCCCAGCGAACTCCCCAGCCGAACACTGTTTCGAGGTCGGCTTCGGTGCGAATGCCACCGCCCAGTTGGCACGGCACACCGGCGGCACGCACCGCTTTGCGAATCGCGTCGGCGTTGATCGGCTTCCCCGCTTTGGCACCATCGAGATCGACAAGGTGAACGCGATCCGCCCCGCAGTCGGCCCACTTCTTCGCGATGCTCGACGGATCGTTCGAGAACACCGTTTCCTGCGCGTAGTCGCCCTGTCGCAGCCGCACGCACTGCCCGCCGAGAATATCGATCGCCGGATAAATGATCACAAGAAACTCCGATGCTGACGTTCGAGAAACCGATGTCTTATCGAATCTTTCGCTGCGGATTGGATTCCAAACAGCATCGTGACGGGTATCGACGGCAGATGCAAGCGGGTTCCCGTCGTCACGCGATCTTTTCCGCGCCGGAGTAGACGGCTTGAATCTGCCATTCGGAATTCATCACCACAAAGTCGGCCCGTTTGCCGACTGCGATACTGCCGAGTTCGCGTTCGAGGCCGATGATCGTGGCAGGTATCAGGGTTGCCATATTGATGATTTCGTGTGCGGGGGCACGGGTCGCGTGCATCATCGTTCGAATGCAATGATCCATCCCCATGACGGCCGAAGCGAGCGCAGTTCCATCGAGTGTCACGCCGACTCCGTCGCGCTTTCGCACGCGCTCGCCGGTGTTTATGGGGCCGAACCAATACTCGCCATCGGGCATGTCGACCGCACGCATCGAGTCGGTCACGAGCGCGAGTTTGCCATTTTTTAGCTTGTATGCGAGCCGTAAAAGCGAATCGTCGAGATGCTTGCCGTCGGCGATCACCTCGGTGGTCAACTCTTCGAAAAACAGCGTCGCTTCCATCACGCCCGCCCGCATCGGGAACGCTTGCTGCTGGCGTAACCGTGCGCGATCCGACATCGCGCAAAATAGGTGATCGACGTGCCCAGCCCCCCATCTCACCGCGGCTTCGACTTGTTCGAACGTGGCGTAACTGTGGCCGATATTCACGCGCACACCCCGTTTACGACAGGCGTATGTCAGTGCCTCCGCTCCGCTTAATTCCGGCGCGATCGTCACCGTCAACGGGAACGATTCACTGAACGCACCGTACGCATCCGTATCTTCGGCGTGCGGCGTCAGGAACTCCGCATTCGGGTGGCAGCCCTTCGCAGCTGGCAGAAAATATGGGCCATAGAGATGACAACCAACCACACGCGATCCACCCGTAGGTTGATCACGAAATCGTGCGCAAAGTGCTAGAAAACGTGTGTATTCCGTCATCGTCGCAACGGTGCTCGTCGGGGTCAGCGATGTGGTGCCGTGCCGCGCGTGCGTTTGGCAAACGGTGCGAAAGGCATCCTCCGTGAGGTCCATAAAGTCTGCGCCGCCGCCACCGTGTACGTGAATATCGACGAAGCCAGGGCAGAGGTACTTACCCGAAACGTCGATGCGTACCGCATCCGCCGGTATAGGGCAATCCGCACCGATCGATTCGATACGGCCATCGCTGCACAGTACACTCCACCCGTTCGCGATACCATCGGGCCGCACGACGTTGGCATTCACAAATGCGACGGTTGTCATGGCATACCTTTTGTTACAGCCGTTGCGACCGTCAACGCAGGCACACCTTCGCTCGTTGAAGGTGCGGTGCCGGTCGCGTTTCGGTCGGTCGTTTCGTAAAGATAAAGGTAGAAACCAAACCACAGGTGAAGCATGGCCCGCCGCAAAATTGACGGTTTACGAATCCTGGTTACGGGTGCATCGCAAGGGATTGGCCGTGCCATCGCCGTTGATGCCGCGAAAAGCGGTGCGAAGGTCATCGCCACCGCACGTTCGGCCGATTTGCTCAATGAACTCGCTACCGAAGTTCGTGCGGCCAACGGCAGCATCGAAACCGTGACGTCCGACATTTGCAACCCCGCCGACCGTCAGCGGATGGTGCAGATGGCCCTCGACCGATTCGGCGGGCTGGACGTGCTGATTAATAATGCGGGCATCGGCGCAACCGGCCACTTTATGGACTCGGACCCCGAAATTCTCCGCACGATCTTCGAGACGAATTACTTCGCACTCTGCGAAATCACGCGGCTGGCGATCCCGCATTTGAAGCAAGGCACGACGCCCGCGATCGTCAATATCTCATCCGTCGTCGGTCGGCGTGCCCTGCCCGCTCGTTCGCTTTACGCATCGAGTAAGTTCGCAGTGGCAGGGTTCAGCGAAGCCATTCGTGCGGAGCTGGCGAAAGACAACATCGATGTTGTCGTCGTCAATCCGGGGCTGACGCAAACGAATTTCTCGCAGAATATGCTGGAAGCGAAGGCGAAAATCAGCCTCGATCACAAACGCGGCATGACCTCCGAGCAAGTGGCCGACGCCACGCTGAACGCGCTCATCAAAGGCAAAAGCGAAGTCACACTCACCTTCGACGGCAAATTGCTCGTGTTCCTATCGCGATTTTTCCCGTGGATCATCGAGTACAAGGCCAAGAAAACCGTGCGCAAACTCTTCGCCGAGGAAATCGCCGCACGGGAGATGAAGCGAGTTTAGCAGCGTGTGAGTATTCGAAGTGCGTCGAAAGGCAACATCAACTTTTTCGACTGACGGTTATAGTTGTAGGTGCCTGGCGACAACCGATGCTAACAATTCCAAGCTGACTTGGCACGAGTCGTCGATGAACATGACTCGCGCGCCGGCCGGCAATACTTCGATGCGGTACACGTTGTAATTCATCGAATACTCGGTGAGCCGGCCGCTCTGCACATCCCAGACGGCTTCGAGCAGTTCGGTCGCGTTGTCTGGCCAACCTGCCAAGTCCGAGAGCAGTGCCTTCACCCACCCCTCGCAATCGGTATCGTCGGGTGGTAGCCACACCATTCCGAACTGCCTTTTGCGGTGTCATTTTAATGCAGGAAGTTCCCACGGACGGTCGTCCGTGGGCTTACGGTCGTTTGTGGACTTGTTACTCGCGTACGAGCTTTTGGAAGCGTTCGCGTAATTGTCTCGTGATTGGCCCTTGCTTGCCGGTGCCGATGATGCGGTCGTCGACTTTGGTTACGGAAATCACTTCGGCGGCGGTGCCGGTGAGGAACATCTCGTCGGCGATGTAGACATCGTGCCGCGTTAACGAGGCTTCCTGGAACGGGATATCGAGCTGTTTTGTCAAGCCGATGACGAAGTTGCGCGTGATGCCTTCGAGAATTCCCGCATCGATCGGTGGCGTTTTCAGCACGCCTTTTTTCACGATGAACAGATTATCGCCCGTACACTCCGCGACTTCACCGTTGTGGTTTAGCATGATTGCTTCGAGGCAACCCGCACGAATCGCTTCGATCTTCGCCATGATATTGTTCAGGTAATTCAGCGACTTCACCCGCGGATTGACCGCGTTCGGGTGGTTGCGAATCGTGCTGGCGGTGATGATCTCGAGGCCGTTTTCGTACAGTTCTTTCGGGTATAGCGAAATGTCGTCGACGATGACGATGATCTGCGGTTCGCACTTGCGCGGGTCCAGCCCGAGTGTGCCGGGGCCGCGCGTGACGATGAGGCGAATGTAGCCATCGACTTTTTTATTTTCCGCGACCGTGGCTTCGACCGCCGCGATCACTTCGGCGGGCGTCAGCGGGATTCTTAACGCGATCGACTTGGCCGAATCGAACAGGCGGTCGATATGCTCCGCGTGCTTGAACACCTTGCCCGCGTAGATCCGGATCCCTTCAAACACGCCGTCGCCGTAGAGCAAGCCGTGGTCGTAAACGCTGATTTTTGCATCGTGCTTGTCGAAGAAAGTACCGTTGATCCAAACGCGGGTGGACATGCCGACTCCCCAAACGAAAAAAGGGGAACACCATTCCCCAGAGACAACGCTATACGCAAATGATACTCAACCAACCGCCGACAGCAATCGGGGCGGGAAGTGCAGTGCAGCCGGTTCCTCGGCGACACGCCCACCGACGAGCTTCACGACGCGATCCGTGGCCGTCACAATATCGAGGTTGTGCGTAACCATGACGATGCTAACGCCGTCGTCTTTGTTCAAATTCCGCAGTAATTGCACGATCTGATCGCCGTTCTGCGTATCGAGGTTTCCCGTCGGTTCGTCGGCGAGTAACACACGCGGATTCTGGAGCAGCGAACGCGCGATGGCAGCACGCTGCATTTCCCCGCCCGACATTTCGCGTGGCTTGTGCGTTTTACGGTGCGATAGTCCGACCCGTTCGAAAAGTTCA
>JANXNT010000177.1 GCA_025353985.1 Limnoglobus sp. | reverse complement strand
GTCGCTGTTCGGCCAAGCGAGTTTCGGCGGCAACGCCGGTAACTTCAACTTCGGCGGCGTGCTTGAGCTTCGCTTTTTCGACGGCCACCACGGCATTGTCGCCGGGCTTCGGTACGGCCGCGGCAATCGCTGCGGCAACGTTACCACCGCGTGCCGGATTACCAGGCCCACCAGCAGCACCGCCATCGGCCTTCTTCAGCTTGATGCTGCTCTGGGGATGATACTTACCCGTCGCTCGGACGATCAGCGCACTCGTTGGCGGATAGAACGCAAGCGAGTTCAATTGATCTTCTGGCAACAGTTTGGGGACTTCTTCATTCGGCTGGCCATTCGGGTCGGCGACGTTGAACTGCTGGTTGACGGTTGCCCATTCGCCACGTGCGACAACTTCCGTAATCAGCGTCGTAATCAGTTGGTAGTTCGGGAGCGAGTTTCCTTGAATACCGAACTGGCCACCGAGGTTACCGAACTGGCCGACTTGGCCACCACCGACGCCGGTTACACCACCACCGGCACCCAGATTTTGTGCAGCACCGCCACCGAAACCACCCTGAATCTGGCCGCCACCGCCACCGGCTCCACCGCGACCACCACCGATGCCGCCGATACCACCACCAAGACCACCACCAAGACCACCACCGCCGAAGCCACCGCCGCCGAAGTTGAAGTTACCGGCGTTGCCGCCGAAACTCGCTTGGCCGAACAGCGACAGGTTACTGCTCTGAACGCTTTGGTTTTGTTGCAGAACGGCCTGATTGATCGACGACGGAATCTGGTACACCAGCTCGGTGATGTCGAAGGCCCGTACGACCTTTTCCTTCAAACGTTTTTCGACGGTCGTAATCTCGATGTATTCGGGGCGAACCATGTGTGTCGCACCGATGCTCGAGAGCGCGATATCGAGGAACGAGCCAACGGTGAGGCCGTAAAGCTTCTGCTTGAGCGTGAGCTTCTTGTCCATGATCGCAGTTTCGCCCGCGGATTTGAACTCGTCTTCGAGCACGACAAACTTGAGGCCGTGGTCCTTCTCCAGGAAGCTGATCAAGTCTTTCAGCGCCATGCCGTCGAGTTCGGTTTCGATCTTCACGCGCTCGGCACTCGGGCCGTCGATGATCGATTGCGTCCGACGCATACTCGGCGAAACATCCGAACCGAGCGTCGACGAACGATACTTCTCGCGATCCGATGTCAGTTCGCGCCACACGGCTGCGGGCGGGAAGTGAACGGGTGGCTCGTCTGGATACGGGATGAACGATTTCTCGGCTTGCATCATCGTAAGCAGGTAACGGTCTTCGCGGATCCGCACGAGTTCGCGGTGTTCGCGGAGGTTCGTGGCGGCTTGGCCGATCATGTACGCCGCCGTCGCTTCGACGGGGATCGCCAGGCCACGCGATGTTCGCTCTTGGATCAGAACTTGAGCTTCTTGTTGGCCCAACTCGAAGCGGGCTTGGTTCATCAGTTGCTTGAACGAGTCGATCCGCGATCGCGTTTGTTCTTCGATCGTTTGCTGGCGAGCGTACTCGTTGACTCGCAGGCGAGTTTGGGCGAGACGTTCGCGTTCTTCGGACAGGTTCCGCTTGATCGCCCCACCTTGTGTCGAAACCATCTGCATCATCGATTCGAGGTCGGCAGCGAGTTTCGCACGGTAGGTGTTACCGAGTTGCGTGTTCGATAGCACGACATCGCGTTGACGTTTGAGGTCTTCGTACGCGGTGTCGGGGTCGGTCGCCAAAAGCTGACGGGCCTTACGGATCGTCTCATCGACGAGCACGCGATATTGTTGTTCTTGCACCGCTTGTTCGGCCTGAGCTTGTTGCAGTCCGCTCGCTGCTTGTGCGGGGGTCGCGGGTGCCGCTGGCTTCGCGCCCGGTGCGGGTTCCTTCGACAAATCTTGCAGCCGATTACGGTCGGATAATCCGGCCTTCATCTGCTGACGGGTCAAGCCGCCCGTTCGCATCTTGACGATGACTTTCATCCCCGCTTCGGCTTCTTTGCTCGTCGGGTCGATCTTAACTGCGGCTTGATACAACTTCTCGGCATGATCGAGACGATCCGTGCTGATCGCGCTGACGGCTTGCGTCAGGAATTCCTCGCGGAACAGGCGGAATTGCTGGGCGGCCAGTGCCAACGCACGGTCGGCGGCCAGAATTGCGGGTGCGTCCTTAACCGGTGCGCTCCGCCATTGCTCGATCATCGCGTGTAGGAAGTAGTGTTCGCTGTCCGATGGCGGCAGGCGTTCGGCGAGTTCCATTGTGATGGGTTGGCCCGCAACGAGGCCTTCGACTTTCGCAGTAATCGAAGCGGCATCCGACTTCAGCGAGCCGACGACGAGCGTGGCACGATCGGCACGCAACGGTGGCAACCGCGTCGGAAAGACTTCGACCGCTTCGTTCGAATAGGTCACCTTCGTGACCTTGACGATCGGTACGTCGATCGCGGTTCGCAATTGCGTTACGAAAGCGCTTTGTCCGCGAATCGTCGTGGTGTCTTCGGTGAGGCGAACGACGGCACCACCGGTGAGCGTGGCGAATCCGTGTAGGTTGTTCGCGTTCACTTTGATACCGAGCGGCACCGCGAAGAACGCGATGTTCTGTTGATCCATCTTGCCGCCGAGTTCGACGCGGATCGCTTCGTTCAACGGGACGAGGCTCGCGGAGCTTTCGCCATCGCCGAGGAACAGAATGACTTGGTTGCGACCGGGGTTCGGCTCGAATGCCGCCATCGCCCGTTCGAGGCCGACTTTGAGGTCGGTGGCACCGGCAGCGTATTCGGTTTCCACGAGCCGAGCCGATGCACTGGTGACGGCTTCCGAACGGGCGGGCTTGAAGCCTTCCGTCAGCGAGCGCGTCGCCTTCGGGTCGTTCAGGTTGATCGTCCAGACGTCGATGCGGTCCGTTTCCGCAACCGATTGTGCGAGGCCATCGATAATATTGCGAGCGCGATTCAGCGGCAGACCCGCTTGGCTGGCGGACGTATCCACGAGCACCATGATATCGCGGTCGCGAACGCGGGCTGGCGTGGCGGTGGGCTTCAACTGCCACGCGAACGCGGCTTGCCCGGCGCTGTTTTTGTAAGTGAGTGCGGGTTTCGCGGCGAATGAGTTTCGCGCGAGGTCGTCGGCCAATACGTTCGCTTCAGTTCGGATCGGTGCCGCAGGAGCCGATTCCCGTTTGGCACGAATCTCACCGAAGACGGTGGTACCGATGGCAACGGTCGCAGCCGCCCCACCGAGAATGGCCGTCAATAGCCGAAGCCGTTTGACGATTGTCATTGCCCTGGCGCTCCTGGTTGCAATGGGCTAAGGTGTAAAAACACCCCGCACAAGGGATCGTGAACTAATGGAATTTTTAGTCTAAAGGATGCTCGTAGGCGGTCGCTATCCGAATCTGCCCAATCCCGCCCAAACTCGAATACCACCGGGCAAACGCGTTCGGAACAGTCGTCACATTCGAAATACCCGACAAACTAGCGGAATACGCTCATCCTCAGTCTAACCGGTTCAACGGTACCTTGCCAAAATTGTTGGCGCAAATTCGGTGCGTTTGTCGCGCCGAGACTCCCGTTTAGCGGTTCGGGTTGAAATTGTTCCCAAGTTCCGGGTAGTTTGCGTCGATTAACGTGGTGAGTCGCCCCGGCCGTGCCAATTTGGCACGCCGCTCTCGCACTCGGCAGGGATTGCCCAACGTGATCAGCCTGGTTCTTCCCGCTTACAATCCGGGTTCCGCCGTCGAACGCACGTGGCACGAAGTCCGCGAGTTCTTCGAAACACGCGCCGATTCGTGGGAAGCCATCTTCGTTTGCGATGGCTGCACCGACGATTCCCCCGAACGATTGCAACGGCTGTCCGACGATACGAACGACCCGCGAATGCGGTTCGTGGCGTATTCGCCCAATCGCGGTAAAGGCTACGCAGTACGCACCGGATTGCAGGCCGCACGCGGGCAATATCGCATTTTCACCGATGTCGATCTTGCGTATCGCTTCGAAGACATTGCCCGCGTCGCGGAGGAACTCCTTTGCGGTGCGCAAGTCGCGATCGCATCGCGGGCACACCCCGATAGCGAAATGCTCTTACCCGTGCGCTGCCTGGGTTATGCGTACCGCCGCCGGATGCAAAGTGCGGTGTTCGGCAAAGCGGCCCGCATACTGTTATCGCTACGTCAACGCGATACGCAAGCGGGCCTGAAGGGCATGACGGCCGACGTGGTGAATCGCTTGATGCCCGAAATGACCTGCGATGGCTTCGGCTTCGACTGCGAACTCCTGACTGCGTGCCGAATTGCCGCAATACCCGTGACGGAAGTCCCCGTAAGGGTTCGGTACGAAGACGGCGTCAGCACGACGGGTTCGGGTACGGTCCTCAAAATGCTTCGCGAACTCTGGCGGATCCGCCGCGAATGGCGGGGCCGCATCGTGCCCGTACTGGCACCCAAACGCGATGTCGCGCCCGAACCGACCCGCAAAGCGGCATAATGGAACCCCACATGAACCCGCGATCCTTGCTCGTCACCGCCGATGATTTCGGCATCGGCATGGAAACCTCGTGCGGGATTCTCGACCTGGCCGCGATCGGCGTCGTCACTTCCACCGTGCTCTTGGTAAACTCGTCCCATGCCGCCGATTCCGTTCGTTTGTGGATGGCCCAAGGGCAGCCACTCGAACTCGGTTGGCACCCGTGCCTCACGCTCGATTCGCCACTGAGTTCGCCCGATACCGTACGCTCGTTGGTCGATGGCGATGGCCGATTCTTACACCTTGGCACGTTCCTCAAAAAAATGTTGCGTGGCCAGGTCGTCGAAGCGGAAATCGAGACGGAACTGCGTACGCAATACGAGCGATTTCGCGAACTCGTCGGGCAAGTGCCGATGAACGTGAACGGCCACCATCACGTACACATCTTCGGCCCGGTACGACGGGCATTAGCCAGCATTCTCCGCGAACAAACCCCACGCCCCTACGTTCGCCGCGTCGTCGAGACGTCGCGCACACTGTTCCGCGTTCGCGGCGCACGCCGGAAACGGGCGTTATTATCGCAGTTCGGCCGCCGTGCGATCCGCCACCAAGCCGAAGCCGGTTGGCCGGGCAATGACGCGCTCATCGGCATCACCGATCCGCCATACGTTCACGACACGAATTTCCTGCCGAACTGGATCGCGAACGCGAAGGGGAACTTCGTCGAATTGACCTGCCACCCCGGCTACCTCGACAGCAGCATCGAAGGCCGCGATGGCTCGTTCGCCGACGGGCAACTCCATCGCCGCGCCGCCGAATGGGAACGTCTCCGCGACCCGACATTTCGCAACGCCGTCCGCAACGCCGGGTTCACATTCACGAGTGCCGCGGAAATGATGGGCGGAAAACCGAATCGATCGCGGATTGCTGCATAAGATAAAGTCACTTTACCTTACTAAGATAAAGCCGCTTTACCTTAAGTGTCTTCGCCATGACTCCCTGGAAGTTTTACGGCCGTAAAGAACAACTGGCTGTCCTCGCGGATTTGCTTTCGCGAAAGCGTTGGTTCTTCGCAAAGGTGACGGGCCGACGCCGGATTGGCAAGACGACGCTGATCCAGGAAGCGTTACACACGATCGGATCGACGCAGCCCGTCTTCTACGTGCAGATACCCGATTCGGAGCCAGCCGGCGTCATTTCCGCCATCCACGATGGGTTAGACGCATTTCGAGTACCCGCGGAAAAATATCCGCACCCGCAAGACTTACCGCAGTTGGCGAAACTCCTCGAAACGATGGCCGAAGATGGCTACATCATCGTGCTCGATGAGTTTCAGTACTTCAACCGCAAGGGCTACGAACACTTTTGCTCGTTGCTGCAAGCCGCCGTCGATCGTTTGTCTGCCAAGGCGGAACGGGTGACGGGTGGGCTGATCGTTCTCGGTTCGGTTTATACCGAAATGACGGCATTACTCGAAGACCGTACCGCACCGCTTTACAACCGGATCACCGACACGATCGATCTGACGCACCTCGATATCCAATCGATTCGCGCCATTATGCGCGATCATGCAGATGCTTCGCCGGAACGTCTGTTGTTCCTGTGGAATCTGTTCGAAGGCGTGCCGAAGTTCTACCGCGATTGCTACGAACAAGGCGTGCTGGCTGCGGATCGCCCGACGCTACTGCGGCGGATTTTCTTCGAGAGTTCCTCGCCACTTCGCAGCGAAGCCGAGAACGGTTTCCTTCGCGAATTGCGCGGGCGGTACGATGTCGTTTTGAAATACGTGGCACGCAATCCGGGGCATATGCACAACGAACTCGTTGCGGCGATTCGGGAAGCGAGCGGCAACCCCGATGCGCAAATCGGGGGTTACCTGAAGGTATTGATCGAGCGGTTTCGCCTGATTGACAAGAAATTGCCCGTGTTCGCCAAGCCCGATGCGAGAAAGAGCCGGTATTACATGACCGACAACTTTTTGCGTTCGTGGCTCGCGGCGCTGGCCACCCCTGTTTCGGCGATTGCCTTTCGCCCGATCGATTCCCTCGTTCGCGAAGCCGATCAGCGTTTGGCCGATGTCGAAGGGGGAACGCTAGAAAAACTGGTCGCCCAACTGTACGAAGAGCGAAGCCGCAAAGGGCAGGGCGATTTCCCGCTTACGCAACGAGTCGAAGGTTATTGGGATCGTGCAGATACCGAGATCGATCTTGTCGCGGTGAACGAAACCACTGGGACAATCCGCTTCGGCTCGTGCAAGCGGTCCGCGGTGAAACTGTTATCCGATATCAATCGTTTCCGGCAACACGTCGAACGGTTCTTGACAACAATGCGAAAGTATCAAAAGTGGAACGTGCAATACGTGGGCATCGCACCGGTGCTTTACGACGAACAGCGAGCCATACTCGTTCGGCATGAAATCCTGCCGCAAGACTTAAACGACCTGACGGCAGATGCGTGAAGAGGTACACTTCAAATCCTACCTCGCGTCACTTATCGTTTCACTTGGGCGAGGTCACTGAGATACGCCACCAGACCGCGATGCAGCGAACGGTAAGCGTCTTCGTCGCCCGTGGATGCGGGGCCAAATGTGAGTTTGAACTTCGTCATGTGCTTTGTCAGTTCGCCGACGCCCGTTCCGATGGTGTGCCAGCTACCGATGAGCAAGCCGTTCGAAGCCACGGGATCTTTGAGCAATTTGACTGCGGATTCGAGCGAAGTCAGGTAGCCGCAACCGCCCTTTTCTTCCTCGGCGGTCGGATGCATCGCGTGCAGTTTCTTCAGGTTACCCCCCAATCGCTCGACGATCGTGAGGTCGATCCGCTTACCCGCTTTCACCAGGCCAACGACGGCATCGAAGTCGCGTTCGATGAGGTTACGCATCCCTTCGAATTCAGTCGTTTGCAATCCGACGGGGAACGTGAGCGCGTCGTCGCGGAAGAAGTTGAGCACATCGGCGGCGGCCCCACCCTGGAAGATCGCTTTCGACAACAGTTCGGGTGGGAAGAACGGCGCGTTCGCCTTGATACCCTTGGCTTCGAGTTCCTGAATCGCTTTCAGCGTCTGATTGAGTGCCAATCCGCTAACGATGTCGCCCTCAGAAACCGTTGCCAATGCGGTTCGCACCGCTTCCGACGCTTTCGCAAGTTGTTCTTTCGGTACGACTTTCGCACCGCGTTCGTCGGCCCATTTATCGAATTGCTGTTGCTGCAATTGCAGGTCGTTGCGGTTCGCACGTTGAGCTTGCTGGAGTGCGAGTTGGGCGCGGTCGTTGAGTGGCCCGCCGTAGCCGCCAGACGAACCGTAGAAACCGGGGCTGAACGTGCTGTAGAGTGGCGGCGCAATTTGCAGGGCACGGTAGCCGTAGATGTTCTGGTAGTAGACTTGGCGGAATGGCGTGCCATTGATGAAGAGTGGCGAACTGGAGACGTAGCCGAACGATCGGCTGTAAAACCCGTAGGTTTGGAAGCCCGGAGGTCCGGGGCGATAGAACGAGTTTTGTGCGGCGGCTTCCGGAGAATCGATCCCCAACAAGAAGGCTGCCGAGGTCAACGCGATGAGTTTCACGAACGGCCGCATAATATCCCCTTAAATGATCGACTCGGGCGGCGTCCTGCTCTGCAATCTGTACCGAACATCCGGCGCGTTCTTTCAACGCTTCGCCAGCAACAGTAACATTTCCTTATTATTCGCACCGAGCGTGTCAGAAGGCAAGCCTTTCCGGTACTTCTCAGAGATTCGCCACAAGTCGGGACGGATTTACTGTGGACGTGTTCCGCTGTTCCTTCCCGCACTTTCGGCATCCCCTTGACGGTCTATTGCCGTTGGCCTACGGTTCTTAGGTGGCGTAATTGGCTTTGCCACGGTCTTTTTTCGTAACGAATTGGCGGAACATTCATGCCCGGCACCTGTGTCGTTGGCCTTCAGTGGGGCGACGAAGCCAAGGGGAAAATCGTCGATTTGCTCGGCGATCAGAACGATTTCGTCGTGCGCTTCAATGGCGGAGCCAACGCGGGGCACACCGTCGTTTGGGGCGACCGCAAGTTTGCCCTTTCGCTATTACCGACGGGCGTATTGAAGCCGCACGTGCAATCGGTGATCGGGAACGGCGTCGTCGTTTACCCGCCGCGATTCATCGAAGAAGTGGACAAGCTGCGTGCGGTCGGCATCCCCGTTGGTGCGAACCTCATGGTCAGCAACCACGCGCACGTGATCTTCCCGTACCACATGGAAGAAGAGCGACTCGCCGAAGCGAACGTCGATGCCAAGCTCGGCACGACGGGCCGCGGCATCGGGCCGTGTTACCAAGATAAAGTCGGTCGACGGAACGCGGTGCGGGTCGGCGAACTGCTTCGCCCGGACCACCTGCGCGAGCGGTTGCGACAGATCGTGCCGTTCAAGAATCGCCTGATGCACGCCCATTGCGCCGATGCCAGCGCGGAGCCGAAGGCGTTCGATGCGAACCGGCTTTGCGATGAATATCTCGGGTATGCCGAGACGCTCAAACCGCACGTCTGCGACACGGCACGGGTACTTCACGAAGCGTTTGCTGCGGGCAAGAACGTGCTGTTTGAGGCCGCACAGGGTAGCTTGCTCGACGTCGATCACGGGACGTTTCCGTACGTCACGAGTTCGAGCAGTTTACCTTCGGGTATCTGGTCCGGCTCCGGCGTTCCGTCCCGTGCGGTGACGCGGATTATCGGCATCGTTAAGGCGTACACATCGCGTGTCGGTCGCGGGCCATTCCCCACCGAACTCGACGATGGCCCGACGGGTATCGGCGAGCGGATACGCCAGATCGGCCGCGAGTTCGGCACCGTCACGGGGCGACCCCGGCGCACCGGCTGGTTCGATTCGATTGCGGTGAAATACACGGCCACGCTCGCGGGTGTCGATGAAATTACCGTGATGTTGCTCGATGTGCTGAGCGGGCTGCCGGAGTTGAAACTCGGCATCGGCTACGACCTCGACGGCGAGCGAATTACGCACTTCCCGAGCGATTCGTACGATCTCGAACGCTGCAAGCCGATCTACGAAACCATGCCCGGTTGGAGCGAAGATATCACGAAGGTCAAAACGCTGGCGGGGCTGCCAACCGCCGCACGCCGCTACGTCGATCGCATCGGCGAGATGGTCGGCAAGAAGATCTCGTTCGTCTCGATTGGCCCCGACCGCGACCAGACGATTCACCTCTCATGACACCAGTGAAGCGGGATCCGATTGCACACGCGCAGGCGGCCGGGTTGGACCCGGCACGGTTCCCCGCCCACATCGCGATCATCATGGATGGCAATGGTCGTTGGGCCGTCGAACGCGGTAAAGAACGCTTCGAGGGGCACCTACGCGGTACCGAAACCGTTCGCACCATCGTCACCGAATCGTGCCGCCTCGGCATCGGCCAACTGACGCTGTATTGCCTGAGTATCGAGAACTGGAAACGGCCCAAGCTCGAACTCGATTTCCTAATGGTGCTCCTCAAACAGTACCTTTTAGACGAACGCGAATTGATCCGCGAGGAAGATATCCGCTTCCGCGTCATCGGTCGCCGCGATGGCCTGCCCGACGATGTGCTCACCGAGATCGACGAGAGCGAGCGCCTGAGCCAGGACAACGCGGGAATGACGCTCTGCCTCGCCATCAACTATGGCAGCCGCACGGAGATTCTCGATGCTGTGCGTGGGATCGCGCAACGGGTGAAAGCGGACGAACTTGCCCCCGATGACATTACCGAAGAGACCGTTGCGGATGCCCTTTACACGCGTGGGATGCCCGATCCGGATTTGCTGATCCGCACCGCCGGCGAGATGCGTGTCAGCAACTATCTTTTGTGGCAAATCTCGTACGCCGAGTTGTGGGTCACGCAGACGTATTGGCCGGACTTCACGCCGGAGACATTGCACGCGGCACTGAAAGAGTATGCCCTGCGCGAGCGGCGCTTCGGCGGGCTGAATTCCCCTGTTATTGAAGGCACCTGAACCGATGCTGCGTACCCGTTTGTGGGTCGGTTCGTTGCTCGCCACCATCGCGGCGGGTGTGCTGTTCGTCGATGCCACGTTCGCGCCGTATTACCCGTTCCTGTTCGCATCGGTGATCGCGCTCGGCTACTTCGGCACGCGCGAACTCCTATCCATTCTGCCCACAAACGAGCGACCGCACACGATCCCCACGCTCATCGGCGTCTGTGCGTTACTCGCGCTCAACTGGCTGCACGTACCGAATGCGGTTTCGCTCGGGTTGGCGTTCGCGATACTCGGCGCATTCCTCGTCGAGATGGCCACGTATACAGGCGATGGCAACGCACTACGCCGCGTAACGATGTCCGCGTTCCTGTTCGCGTATCTCGGCTTCTTGCCGGGGTTCTTCGTGCAGTTGCGCTGGTCGCAGGGCGAACTTTCGGGGCTGGCATTGGCGGTGACGATCTGCGTGCCAAAACTCGGCGACGTGGGCGCGTACCTGATGGGGCGTGCGTTCGGCCGACACAAAATGACACCGCTATTGAGTCCCAAAAAAACCTGGCAAGGTTTCGCCGGTGGTATGATTGCTGCAACGTGTACCGCAATCGCGTTCGGGAATTTCGAGCCGCGGTTGTTCGCATACGGACTGCCGCACGCCATCGCGTTCGGCATGCTCGTGGGGCTGGCAGGCATACTCGGCGACCTCGCGGAATCGCTGATAAAACGCGAATGCGGTAAGAAAGATGCCTCCCAAACGGTACCCGGATTCGGCGGAATTCTCGATGTCATCGACTCGGTGTTGTTTGCCGCACCGGTGGCCTACTTGCTGTTTCGCCTAGAATCGTTGTGACTTCGATAACCTTTTATGCGGTCATTGTGTCCTGTGCTCATCCCCATTGGAACTGAGGTTCGATCATGCCCGATACGCCGACGACGCCGACCACGAC
>JANXNT010000172.1 GCA_025353985.1 Limnoglobus sp. | reverse complement strand
CAGCGTGATCGGGCCGGGCTGGATCGGCATCACATCGAACGAATGTTCGAACGACTGGCCCGGTTCGAGCTTCGGTTTCGGTGCGGCAAACATCACCTTTTGTGCGTTGCTACCGCCGAGTAACCGCACGCCGACGGGGATCGGCGTTTCGACTTTGACATCGTCGAGAATCAGTTCGCCGACGTTCTTCACCGTGACGGTGTACGTCGATTTTCGGCCGACGATTCGCTCGGCGGGGCCTGCGATTGTCACTTCGAGTTTCGGCATCAGCACGCGGACTTTTGCGGTCGCCGTGGACTTCGTGCCATCGGAGCCGGTGGCGGAAAATGTGTATGTGTGTTCGCCACCTTCGCGGGCACGATCCTGATAGACGTTGGCACTTTCCTGGCCGGGCGCGAGGTTGCCAAAGATGCGGATCGGCTCTTCCGCTTGGAGGCCGAGGCCACCATTCGTGCGCGGAAATTCGGGGCTGCCTTGAATGTCCGACAGTGGGCTGTCACCGATGTTCGCCGTCGTGTAGCGAACGGGGATCGGGTCGCCGAGCGCGACGGTTTCGGGCACGGCAATCTTCGCGAGAAGCTTCGGTTCCAGCGCTTTCACTGTCATGCCCGCCATACCGGTGGCAGTCACCCACGCCTGACAACCGAGGTCGCCGCGCACAGTGTGCGCCAACGTGAGGGTGATGACTTTCGTCGCTTTGACATCGAGTGTGCCGATTTCCCAAAGGGAAATACCATCGACGACCTTGGCTACGGGGTCGGTCGCGGAAAGGCGCGCATCCTTCGGCACACGCACTTGCACCGCGACTTTTTGTAACGGCTGGCCGCACGTGTTTCGCACGTTCAACGTGTATGTGGCCGGTTGATTGACCTTTGTCGCAATCGGGCCGACCCATTCGAGCGACACCGAGGCATCGTGCTTCATCGTGGCCGGTTCGGTCGCCGCCACGAGGTGCAACGTCGCCGGTTCGGCAGCCAGTCGCATCTCCGCGCGTTGCGTCGGTGCGAGGACCGGGTTGATCGGCTTCGCTTCGCCGGGCACGGTCACTTTCATATCGAGCGGCGGCGGTTCGACCGGCTTCGTCAAACCGAAAGCCGCCCCGCCAATCACTGCGGCACCAAACATCGATGTCATTATCTTTCGCGAAAAACGTGTCATCATTCACCTTTCGAGTCGTGGCAACGGGGGAATCGCCGAAAGGTAAGCCGACACGCACAAATCAGTCAAGCCCGACCGAATTTCACACCAAACGCATCGGGATATGCTACATATCTGCACACCCCTTACCACAACAGCGAGCGAACGATGTTCGACGATGACGATGACGACGAAGACGGTTTGCCGGGCTGGTTGATTTTCGTGCTGATCTTCGGCGCGGGAAACATCCTCCTGTACTACACGTCGGGGTACATACTCATTCCGTTGAAATAATAAATTTCGCGTCGAATCTTCGCTTGCACCGCCATCGGGATTTGTTACTCTCTTCGCATCCTTTCACTTCCTGGGAGCGTGCGATGTCCGACGATAGCGAAGGTTCTGGATTCAATGGCATACTCATATTCATTGCCATTTTCGGCGTGGGGAATGCGATCTTGTACTTCACGACCGGTTTCTTCATCATCCCGCTCAAGTAATCGGTAGGCCATGAACGACGCGGTTTCCCGGCGATACTGGGTGTGGCCGTGCCGTTTGGGTGCATCGACCGCACGCGAGCTTCTGCGCGCCGCACATTTCGCGGAACCGCTGGTGTGCGGCCTCCGATGGTTGCCCATCTCGATAGTTGCGGGCGCGATCCCGATCTTGATTGCGTATGGACTGGACACGTCGTTTCATCAAACGCTGACGGGTCTGTTATTGGTGCCATTATTATTGGCGTGCGTGGTGCAGGATCGCTGCGTGCGCGGTATCGCGATTATCGTGATGGTCATCGGCGTGCATTCCGCCATCGCGATTGCGCTGAGTGCGACCGTCCCCGAACGGGCCGCGATCATTCTCGATGGCAGCATCCCGTATTGGGAGAAAACGCGACACTGGATTGTCACCGGCGACGACCCCGAATACCGTTGGCGCACGTGGCTGCCCGCACATTTGCAACTCGTAGTCGGCGTGCCACTCACGGGCTATTTGTCGCTTGGCGCGATCCCGCTCGGCGTCGGCATTCGCGAAGTCGATCTAATGAACTTCTACGTTGGCCGACTGATCGCCACCAGCAAACACCCCGGAATCGCGCTGGCCTGCGGTTGGCACCCGTGGTCGATCGCCCGCGGCCTCGGCTACGCCGTGCTGTTGTTCGAAGTCGTATCGTGGTCGTTATCGCGAATGATCCACACGCCACTTTCGACGCGCAAACGCAGGAAATACCGCTGGGCAATCGGCCTCACACTCGCAATGCTCGACGCCGCACTGAAACTCTGGTTGTCGCCCTACATCCGCGACGCACTCTTCGCGAACTTGCAGTAGAAACGAATTCGTGCTAGGGATTTGGCCTGTGACCTTGTGGCTCGTATGCCACTTGCGTTTCGATATTGTCTACTCTGTTCCCGATTCGTTATTCGCAGAGGTTTCCCGGTGCGTGTCGCCTTGTTTGCCGCGACGATGTTTCTGTCGGCGGCGCTGTCGTTTTTAGTGCAGCCGATGATCGGCAAGCAGTTGTTGCCACTCGTCGGCGGTACGCCGGGCGTGTGGAATGCGTGTCTCGTTTTCTTTCAGGCGATGTTGCTCCTCGGATACTTATACGCACATCGCCTGAGTCGCATTGCGTCGGTTCCTATGCAGCGGCGCATTCACATCGTGACGCTCGTTCTAGGTGCCGTGTGGTTCCTCGCGTTCGGTATGTTGCGCCCGGATGCGAACCGGTTGCCCGCCGATGCGGAATCGCCGATTCTTTCGATCTTGCTCGTGTTGTTGCTATCCGTGGGGGGGCCGTTCTTCGTGCTGGCGACG
>JANXNT010000160.1 GCA_025353985.1 Limnoglobus sp. | reverse complement strand
GGCGGCGACATCGGACCCGAGTCCCGTCGTGCGGGTGGCGGCAATCGATGCACTCGGACGCTTCAAAGACGAACGGGCCGTGCCCATTCTGACGGCGGCGTATCATCAATCGAGCGGCGCGGCAATCAAGCCGAAAGCGGTCGACCCGGCCACGATTAAGCAAGTCGGTGCCGGAGGGCGTCCGCTCGGTATGTCGCTCGATCGCATGTCGCTAACGGGGCCAACGGGGTTCGCGCCGGAAGTCGTGAGCATGGTGCGTAGCCGCGCCGTCGAAGCGCTGGCGAACACGGGCCGTGCGGAAGCGGTGCCGATTATGACGCGAATTGCAGCCGGTACCGATGAATCGGCCGCCGACCGCGATACCCGCATCGTGGCCGTACGTAGCCTGACCAAGCTCCGCGTTCCCGAATCGGTGGCCGCACTCACGAAAGTATTAGCGGATGAAAAGGGCAAAGACCCCGCACTCGCCGGGCGAGCGCACGAAGCGTTGGTCAACCTCACCGGTCAGTCAATGCCCGCCGAACCAGAAAAGTGGGAAACACTCGTACGAAGCGGGAATATCACCATCGCCCCACCGCCGACGACCATCCAGCAAGTCGGAGCGATCCTGAGCGGAAATTAACTGGGAAATCGCGTTTCCTGCCAGCCCACAGCGCCAGCATGGTGAACCCGCAAGAAACTCTTCATCAAACCCTTTGGCGGTTACGTTCGTCTGAGATTCATGATCGGCATTCGTTTAGCCGATTATAATAGGTGACGCTCGTAACGATCGTTCGCGATTTGACGCCAAAGGTGATACTGTGAAACTATCGAACCCCTCCACCGTTCGGTTAGCGTTGGTCTCGCTCGAAGACCGGCAAACCCCCGCCGTGTTTGTCGTGAGCACAATCCTCGATAGCGGCGTCGATGCCGCACCGACGACGGGCTCGCTTCGTGCGGCGATTCTGAATGCGAATTCTACGCCGGGTGCGGACACGATTCAGTTCAACATCAATGGCGGCGGCGTTCAACCGCTGGCGATCCTCGTTCCACTTCCTTCGCTATCCGATACGGTCACGATCGACGGGACGACGCAACCTGGGTTCGCTGGTTCGCCGGTGATCCGCCTCGTTGGGGGTGGGGCCGGTGCGAACGCGAACGGCCTGACGCTCAAGGAACATTCGGGCAGCACGATTCGCGGGCTGACGATTGGCGGTTTCGCGGGGGCCGGGATTCGCATCAGCGGAGGCGGTTCGCACACGATTGTCGGCAATTTCCTCGGCACCAGCCAGAACGGCACCGCCGCCGAGGGAAACTCCGTCGGCGTGCTGATTACGAGCAAGTCGAGCCTAAACCAGATCGGTAGCGGGAAGGCGACCGACCGCAATATCATCAGCGGCAACACGTTCGATGGCGTCCGCGTCGAGGCGCTGGCGAGCGGCAACGTCATCGTCGGCAACTTCATCGGCACCGATCAAAACGGCGTCAATGTACTGGCGAACGCCCGTTACGGCGTGTCGGTCGAATCGGGTGCGGTGAACACGCGGGTCGGCGGGCTGGGTGCGGGAACGGGCAACGTGATTGCTGCGAACGGCGCGAGTGGCGTGCGTATCAGCGATGCCGCGACTTCAGGTACGAGCGTGCTCGGGAACCGCATCGGCCAGGATTTTGGCGGCTTCAATTTACCTAACGGTGGCGATGGCATCCGCGTCGAAAACGCGGCCGGTACGACCCCCGCCGGTGGCCTTCTGCCA
>JANXNT010000153.1 GCA_025353985.1 Limnoglobus sp. | reverse complement strand
CATTCGCTAACTGCCGCAGATTCCATCGTCGCCCATTGTTCGATTGGAATCAATAACCGAACGACACCAATACGCCATTTGGATTCGGTAGCCCGTTCGCGTGTTCGATGCGTACAACAGAGCGTATCTGTCACACTCGCCATCGAGACAATTCATGACATTGTTCACCACCAGTCGCGGACGGCCATTGCCGATCGGCGTCAGCCCGACCCCCGATGGGGCCAATTTCGTCTTGCTTTGCCGACACGGGACGAGCGTGAGCCTGCTGATTTTACCAGAAACGGGTGGCACGAAACCGATTGCGGAACTGCTACTCGACCCGCGCAAGAATCGCACCGGCGACCACTGGCACGTTCGCGTTCACGGCTTACCGAACACGTTTTGTTACGGTTGGCGGGTCGATGGCCCGAAGGGTGGCAAGAACCGTTTCGATCCGTCGCGCATCTTGTTGGACCCAGCCGCCACGATGATCTCCGGCGGTACGCATTGGGCGGCCACGTGCGAAATTGATCCCGAACGCACGACGCGGCGAAGCCTGTACCACCGCACGCACGAATACGACTGGGGCGACGATGCCCCGCCGCTGATCCCGCACGAAGAGTCGGTGATTTACGAACTGCACGTGCGCGGGTTCACGTGCAGCCCGACGGCACAAGTGGCGAAACCGGGCACGTTCGCGGGGCTTGCGGAAAAGATTCCGTACCTGAAATGGCTCGGCATTACGGCAGTCGAATTACTGCCGATCCACGAGTTCGACGAATGCGAATGCCCGTTCACCAATCCGCAGACCGGCGAAAAGCTGACGAACTTCTGGGGTTACAACTCGGTTGCGTTTGCGGCACCGAAGGCGGCATTTGCAGCCTCTGCGGACGAAAACGGGCAGATTCACGAATTCCGCGACATGGTGAAAGCGTTTCACGCGGCGGGGATCGAAGTCATCCTCGATGTCGTGTTCAACCACACCGGCGAGGGCGACGACCGCGGGCGCACCTTCAGTTTCCGTGGGCTGGATAACGAACTCTATTACATGATGGACGACTACGGGCGCTACCTAAACTTCTCCGGGTGCGGCAACACGGTGAACTGCAATCACCCCGTCGTTCGCGATTTGCTGATGACCTGCCTGCGGTATTGGGGCGGGCATATGCACGTCGACGGCTTCCGGTTCGACCTCGCTTCGGTACTTGGGCGCGACCGTAAAGGGAACGTGTTGCTCGACCCGCCGGTGATCGAAGCGATTGCCGAAGATGGCGTGTTGGCCGACGCGAAATTGATCGCCGAGCCGTGGGATGCGGCAGGGTTGTACCAAGTCGGCGGGTTCCCATCTGGCCGGCGCTGGAGCGAATGGAATGGCCGCTACCGCGACGATGTGCGTCACTTCTGGCGCGGCGAACCCGGCTACACTTCGGCGATCGCATCGCGGCTCTGCGGCAGTGCGGACCTCTATCAGTGGAACGGCCGGTTGCCACGCCACTCGATCAATTTCGTGACCGCGCACGACGGCTTCACGCTGTGGGATCTCGTCAGTTACAACGGCAAGCACAACGAACTCAACGGCGAGCAGAATCGCGACGGTTCGAACGATAATTATTCGTGGAACTGC
>JANXNT010000103.1 GCA_025353985.1 Limnoglobus sp. | reverse complement strand
GTCGATTCGATGTGGCTGTCTCACATTAGTTCCGAGAGTTTACGCCCCGCGCTTCTCTACGCAAAGCCTACGCAACGCGGCTAAACGATGATTTCACGTGCCACATTTCGCATGCCGTCTTGGAAAATGGAAACGAAAGTTTGCAACGCGGCTGTTGGAAGGTTACGATTGATTCGTCTTATACTGGACTAGCGAAACGATTATTCGGGAGTTGTCCCATGAACCGGCGGATTCATCTTACCTTTGCTCCGCTCGTTGCTTTGGCTCTTGGCTTACTCGTATTCACTCAAACACTCATCGCACAAGCTCCGAAACCTGTTGGGGATGCGCCTGCGCCAAAGGCGGCGACTGAACTGCGTGGCCCGCAGGAACAGAACGCGAAGCTATTCCAAGACCTCAAACGTGGCTTGCTCGTTTTGGCTCAGAAACTCGAAAAGAGCGACCGTCAGGAAGATAAAGATCGTTCGAAGACGATTCGTGCGGCACTTGAAGTCGCTGAGAAAGCCAACGTCGATAATCAGTTCAAGAACTTGATTACGGGCCTCAGCAAAGGCTCGAACAAGATTCAAGATGTCGATCAGTTACTCGGTCAAAACGGCGAGTTGGCCAAAGCGCTTCAGGAGATGCTCAACATCCTGATGACCGACGATGAATCGGCACGCTTGAAAGCCGAGATCGAGAAACTCGAGCGATTTTTGAAAGATGCGGAGTCTCTGAAACGACGCGAAGAGATCATTCGCGCCATGACGGAATCGGCGAAGGGCGACCCGAAAAAGATCGAGAAGAATCAGGCCGATGTCGCTGCCGACACGAAAGACTTGATCGACCGCATGGGTGGCAAGAAGACCGAAGGCAAACCGGCACCGCCGAAGGTCGATCCGAAATCGCAACCGAAGTCCGATGCCAAGCCCGGCGAAAGCAGTGCGGAACCGAAAGCCGACACGGGCGATGCCAAGTCCGGCGACAAAGGCGAGCCGAAACCGGGTGAAGCGGGCGGCGAAGCGAAACCCGCGAAGCCGAAAGACGATGCGGGCAAACCGAAGCCGAGCAAAGACGACGAAGCGAAGGCCGGCGAACCGAAACCGGGCAACCCGAAGGCCGAACCGAAGCCCGGCGAACCGAAGGCGGGGCCACCTGCCGAGAGTAAAGACGCCAGCAAGGGCAAAGGCGAAGGAAAGCCTTCCGAGGGCAAGCCGGGCGGCGAAGCCAAGGGTAAAGGCAGCGACGCGAAGCCGAGCGATCAAGAGGCGAGTTCCAAGGGTGGTGGACAGCCCCCACCGCCCGGCGAGGCCCCGCCACAGCCGAACGCCCCCCAAGCCCCACCAGGACGCAAGAACGTCGAAGAAGCGTATCCACACCAAAAAGGGGCCGAAGAGGATTTGAAGAAAGACGATCGCAACGCCGCCGCCAAGAAGGAAGATAAAGCGATCGAGGCACTCGCCAAGGCGATCGAAGAGCTGAAAAAGAAGCTGAATCAGCTACGAGAAGAAGAGATGCTCAAGACGCTCGCGGCGCTTGAGGCACGTTGCAATCGCATGTTGGCCATGCAGAAGGAAGTGTACGAAAGCACGAAGCAGATTCACGCGGGCATCATCAAGAACGCCAACGAAAAGACCACCGCCGACCGCCAAAAATCGCAGCAACAGGGCGACAAGGAAACCGAGATCATCGCCGAGGCCGAGAAGGCGCTGAAGCTACTCGAAAGCGAAGGCTCCGCCGTTGCATTCGCGCGGGTGCTCGAAGAAGTGAAGGGCGATATGCAGTCGGTGCAACGCCGCTTGCTCGAATGCTATGTCGATACCGACACACAGCAGATCGAAGAAAACATCATCGCGATGCTCGATGACATGGTGAAGGCATTGAAGAAGGCTCAACAAGACATTCAGAGCGGCCAAAGCCAAAGCAAACCGAGCAACAACAAGCCGCAAAACAAGAAGCTGATCGACCTGCTCGCGGAACTGCGTCTAATTCGCGCCTTCCAGTTGCAAGTGAATAGCCGCACGCTAATGTACGGCAAAAAGTATCAAGGCGAACAAGCATCGGACGCGATTATTCAAACCGAACTGCGGCAGATTTCGTTGCGGCAGGCGAAACTGCAAGACATGGTACAGAAGATCGCAACCGGGGCGAATCAGTAGGTTTCGAAAGTAGCCCTCTCGCTCCGCGAGAGGTAAGCGAAGTTT
>JANXNT010000097.1 GCA_025353985.1 Limnoglobus sp. | reverse complement strand
TCACGATACGTCATGGGCTGCCTATCAGAGCATTGGACCAGACCACTTCTGCCCGTGTGGGCAGAGAGATTCTGGCCGGCAAGGATCGCCCTTCTTCGGCGTACAACTCGGCGACCGCGTCGAAGGCATCGCGGACATTGGCGTGTGCTTCCTCCAACGTGTCGCCCTCAGTCACTAACTCCGGCAACACGGGAGATGTGACCGTGTAACCGCCTTCCAATTGCGGAGTGAACACCAATGGCACGCGATACATCACGATAAAGTCCCTCGCACAAGAATGTCCGATGCAATGCTTCAGTATCTTACTTGCTCTTCAATCAAATCCCCACCCGCTTTCCCTGCGGTTGCCCCTCGGATTCGCTTCCGGGTAGAATCGTGTTGTCGAAAGTGAAGGCGAATCGGAGGGGATGCCGTGCGATGGAGTGCGATGATTGTGGCGATGGTTTGCGTGGCGGCGGACTGGCCCGAACGGGTTGCGTTCACGCCATTGTCGGTGGCCGAAGAAAGCCGGCGCGCGGCACTTGCGCAGTACGGCATGGCTCGGCGGTTGGCGCTTCGCGAGCAACTGCCGGAAGCCGCGAAGCGATACGAAAGCGTCGTGCGTGCGGACGGCACGGCGGTGGCCCCGTCGCGCGAACTCGTGCGGGTTTACATCGATCTCGGGCGCGATGCCGCCGCACTGCGAATGGCGAAGCACGTGGTCGAACGCGAACCTGCCGATGCGGAGACGGCCCACACGCTCGGCAAGTTGCTTTACGAAGCCAAACGCTACCGCGAAGCGGCCACGGTGCTGACGGCGGCTATCGGTAGTGCGCAGTTGAATGCGCGGCAAACGAAGGCTCTCGCGATCCGCAAAGATGCCGCTCGTGCCAGCGATGCCGCCACCGATTGGCCCACTGCGACAACGGCATGGCAGTCGGTGATCGCCTATCTGGAAGTTCAACAAAACGCACTCCAAAAACAAGGATTTTCAACGAACGAACTCGATCGTGAACGGGCCGAGGCGTACGAAAAACTCGGACGTTCGCAACGCGAACGCAAGCAGTTCGACGAAGCGATTCGCTCTTACCAGCAAGCCCACGAACTCTATGCCGATGCGAAGCGAGCGAACGACGCGGCGGGTGCGGCACGCCTCGATTGGAACCTCTCCGAGTTGCACGCCGCTGCAGGTGGCAACGCGATGTCACTGGCCGCACTGACACGGTACCTCGCGCGCAAACCGCTGTCGCCCGCACCGTACGAACGGCTCGCAGAATTGTTGCGAACAACCGGTCGCGCGGTCGTACCGACACTGCGTGCGCTATCGTTGGAGCAGCCCGATAATGCCGCAATCCAGTGGGTGCTCCTTGCCGAACGGTCGCGTGAAATCGGCACGTTCGACAACGCCCACGCGATGTGGCTCGAACTCGCGGCGACAACGAACGACCCCGCATTCTTTCGCTTGCTCGTGCAATCGTACGCGAAGGCCGAACAGCCGGCGCAGTTGCTCGCGGTCGCCGACACGTTGTTTCCCACGAAGGACGATGCCGAGAAGAAGCCGGTCGATGTGCCAGCAAAAACCGTCGAGCGTCAGCAGGCGTTCGCGACCGCGTTTCTGGCGGAAACGGGCTTTGCGACAAGTCTTTTACGCGCGGTGAAAGCTTCACCCGTCGACCCACATTCGCCGCAAGTCTGGGATTTGCTGATGGCCGTCGCGGACCGTTCCGGCAACGCGAATGACGCCGAAGCCGCGCTGCGTGCGGCCGCGAAACAAGGCGATCGGCAGGCGGGAATGCGGTCGTTCCTGCGGTTGTACCGCTTCCTCTATCGCCAACGAAAATGGCAAGCGATCCTGAGTTTGCGCGGCGATCCGGTGTTGGCGAATCGCATCCCCGCGAAGAGTTGGAACTATTTTCTCGCATCGCCGTACGCCGAATTGGGCCTTGCGGCACAGGCCGAAGCGGCGATCCAGGATGCCGAAACGGAGTTTCGCTTCGATGCGATTCGCGAACGCGCGCAGGTTCTGGGGATCCTCGGGAAGTACGCCGCGATGCGAAAAATCTGCGACGAAATGTTGCTGGAATTCACCGCCCCGGAGCAAGTGCAATCGGTGCGGTACTTGCGGTCCGATGCGTACAACGGGCTGAAGCAATTCGACAAAGCCGAGCAAGAACTACGCGGGATTCTCGATGAAGACCCCGACGATGTGCTGGCCTTAAACAACCTCGGCTACAACCTCGCCGATCAGAATCGCAAGCTCGACGAAGCCGAACAATGCATCCGCCGCGCGATTGAACTCGATCGCGACGAACGCGCCCGTGCCGGGGAAGCCAACCTCGAACATGCCGCCTATTTAGACAGCCTCGGCTGGGTCTTGTTACGCCGCGGCAAGCTCGCCGAAGCCCGCGAATGGCTCGAAAAAGCCGCAATCATGCCCGAAGGCTCGACCGACCCTACCGTCTGGGACCACCTCGGCGACGTCGCGATGCGACAAGGCGACAAACCCCGCGCCAAGACAGCCTGGGCCAACGCCGCCACACGCTACATCGGCACCCAACAAGGCCGACACCTCGGCCGAATGGACGAAGCGAAGCGGAAACTGAAACTGGCGGAGTAAGGGAGTGGGTGAGGAGTTTCCTCATGTTCTCGCCCCGCGCTTCGCTACTCAAAGCCTTTGCGGCCCGGCTAAACGAATCCGGATTCGACAGCCCGAACGGAAGTTCCTGGGGTGGCGTTTGCCTACCGAGTAGCACTTACAGCACCTCAACTGGCACCTCAGTACATCGCGATAAGGCTCGGTCGCCGGTTAAGAACACTGTTGCGCCGACCCCATGGCGGTGGCGTAGTGCAGGGCGTCAGGCGTCTTGAGGTTGTACCTTGCACGAAGTTCAGTGGCCCGCTCGATGACCGCTGCGCTCACATCGGGCATAACGACCTCGACGCCGGAGAAGAACACGTCGAACTGCGCCAGAGTTGCGAGTTCGCCCGCTTTCAGTGGCTTGTACCGACACTCTAAACGGCTCAACCGGGACGTAACCAAAGAGCCGACTACGCCCAGTGACCCGGCCAACCGGGCCTCTAGCGGCGCGCGGGTCGCGGCGTCCCCTTCGATCAGGCGGATCACAACGTTCGCATCGAGGTATATCAGCGGTCACCCCACTCATCGCGGTCGGCGCGGACCTGGGCCAAGATTTCTTCGCCGCTCCGCAAAACAGAGGCGGTTCCGAAGGCGTCTGCAACCGACCCGCCCGTCTGCTGCGCGGTTTGAGTGATTATCAGTTCCGCCACGCCTTCGGCATCCGGCAGCCGGCCGTCTGGAATGAACGTGCGGTCTGTATATCGTCCACGTATGATCAACGTTTGGGTCATCGTATCCACCTCAAGTCGATAACTAGATGATGTATCTGTCAGCATACCGGATTGCAAAGTCCCGGC
>JANXNT010001375.1 GCA_025353985.1 Limnoglobus sp. | reverse complement strand
ACTGAACTCGTCCGGCTCTTGTTTGAATAACCAAAACGCCATGATCAGTGCTCTGAGGTTGGGTAGGTTTTAACGATCCGCGAGCTTTTTGCCGAGGAGTTTCAGCAGTGGTCGCTCGCGCACATCGGCTTTCTTGATCGCGGCCATGTCGGCTTCGCGGCCGAACAGGATTTGGCGACCCGTCTCGACTTGTTCCGGCGTCCAACGCACGAGCTTTTCGCGGGCCAATTCACCGATCAGGTTCACCGAATGGCTCGCTTTCATCGCGTCGAAGTGATTGATGGCCACGAGCGACGCAGGCACGCCTTGCTTCTGCAAGTCAATGGGCCATTGGCTATCGAGGCCAACGAGCGTATCGCTGGGTATGCCGCGGACTTTGCAGACGACGCAAACGAACTCGATCTCCTTCGTTAGCGGTTTGGAATACTCGCTGATGTTGGTTCGCGTTTTCGGGTCAAGGGATTTGATGATCGGGATTTGCAGTTTCGGCAGACCGAGGTTGATCGTTGCGAACTCCGAACCGAGGTTCGGCGCACAGACTTCGATCACTTTGGTGACGCCGCTTTTCGGGTAGCGCTCAACGAAATGCCGCGCGATCATCCCGCCCGCACTGTGGCCGATGAGCACGATCTCCTTGTAACCGGCCGCACGCAGTTTCTCGATGTTCGACCGAACCCCTTCGCTGACGGAAATGCCATCGACGGTGATGGTTTGCGCATAACTCAGCGCATAGACATCGAAATCGCTCGCCAGTGCTTCGACCAGCAACGACTTCGGCATTTGGTAATCGTGCTGTTGCGGTTTTGCGGCTTTTTCTGGGCGAATCGGGTACAACTGCATTCCGTGGATAATCACTGCCGCACGGGTTTTGACGATCTTCATCTCGACCGCTTCGCCATCGACGGTGACGCGGTTGGCAGGGGCAACTTGCCAGAAGCCGATCGGCAGTTGGATCGAAGGCATCAGGCACAATACGAGCGTCGAAGCAATCGCTGCGTTCATCGCAGGCCTCCCATGAGTGCCAAAAAACGGCCAAATCTGTCAGCCAGATGCAAGTGCCTTTATATCCGTCAGGGAACGAACCTGCAAATAGCTGTCCATCGTTGGCCGCGAAGCGATATGATTCTGCTGAGAGGTAACTCATGAAACAATACCGAGTCGAAGTGGTCGACCGAACCTACGCGGCAATTCTGGCCGCAAAAA
>JANXNT010001374.1 GCA_025353985.1 Limnoglobus sp. | reverse complement strand
TGGCAGATCAAGGCCGCGTGTTTCTCGGCGGTGTACGCCTTCGGTGCAACCTGCTTGATTATCTTGCTCATCGACAAGACGATCGGCTTCACCTGTTCGCCGAAAGACGAAGCGGCGGGCCTGGACCTCAGTATGCACGGCGAAGTCGGTCAAGACCTCGGGCCAGACGTCGATGCCAGTGCCTTGCTCACCATGAAGTCCGCCGTCGCCCCGCCCGTCAACGGTAGTGGCAAGCGGTTCTCGGTCGTGATCGACGGCCCCACGTCGGCCCAGCTGATGGCGGTTTGGTCCAAACTCTGCCAGTCGACCGATGGCCCGCCGAGCAAGGAATTCCGCGCGGTGTATCCATACATCACCACGGTCTCCGGTAACAAGTTCCGCTTCCGTGGCGGCGACCCGGTCGTTCTGAAAGATCAGCTGAAGAAGCTGTTCGAGAACGCCCTCGGTGGCACGGCAGTCAAAACCCACGTCGAAGCGTAACCCCACACGACTGCTCCCCGGTATCATGCCGGGGGCGGTTGTGACCCTCACCATTACACGGAAACCGAACGGCTACCATGAAACTGATCGTTGCCATCATTCGTCCTGAAAAGCTGGAAGATGTCCAGAAGGCACTTGCCGAGCGCGATGTCTACCTGATGACCGTCACCGACGTACGCGGTTGTGGCCGCCAACGCGGTTACACCGAAGTCTATCGCGGCCAGGAAGTGCAAGTTCGCTTGCTACCTAAGCTGAAACTCGAAATTGCCGTCAGCGAGCCATTCGTGGAAGCAGCCATCGAAGCGATCGTACACTCCGCTCGCACCGGCGAAAGCGGAGCGGTTGGCGACGGCAAGATCTTCGTCCTCGGTCT
Organism: Limnoglobus sp.; assembly: GCA_025353985.1. Taxonomy (GTDB): domain Bacteria; phylum Planctomycetota; class Planctomycetia; order Gemmatales; family Gemmataceae; genus Limnoglobus. The sequence continues at coordinate 4,569 of JANXNT010001374.1, read as the reverse complement.
CGACGACGCAATCCGCATCCGCACCGGCGAACGCGGCGCAGAAGCCATCGGGCCATAATCTGTCGACGGTAGTTCGTCTTTATCCCAACGGGATTTCATCGATTAGCCCCAGGTCGCGTTTCGCGCACCTGGGGTTCGAATTCCCCATATCCAACGACCCATAACGAGGTCGCATCGCATCTTCCCACACTGTCTCAACGGCACATGGAATGGGCTACTTCCGTAGAGGTGGTGCTTTGCCGGTCGGTTCGCTGGTTTTGGCTTCGGGTTTACTCGCTTTGAGTTCGGTGGCGGCGCGGGTGCGGGCGTCGAGTGCGACGTCTTCGCCGGGGATTAGCCCTTCCGTCACTTGCACGTATTGCTCGTTGTTATCGCCGACGGTGACGGTGCGCCGGGTGATTCCCGATGGCGTCACGATGTACACGACTTTCTCCGAATCGTATTCCGTGACGGCTGCGACGGGGACGCTGATCGCGTCGGGGAGCGTGCCGATGAGGATCTTCACCTCCGCGGTCATGCCGGGCTTCAGCCCCGCGTCGGTCGGCATGTCGTCGAGGCTCAGTACCGTGTCGTACTGTTTCACCCCACCCCCGCGGTAGCCATCGGATTGCGCGATCGTCGCGATCTTCAGCACTTTGCCGTTGAGTACGCGGTTCGGCAAGGCGTCGATCTGGAACGTCGCAGACATGCCGATCTTCACTTTCTTGATCACCGATTCGTGAATCTTGAGCTTCACCCGCATCCGCGTTAGGTCGGGCAGGCTGAAGATTTCTTGCCGAAAGTACAGTTGGGCACCGGGGCGAATCCGTGACGATTCATCCCAGTATCGCGAATTGGAATAGACTACAATTCCACTCGCTGGCGCGTGGATCGTGCAGCGTTCCATCTGCTCGTTCATTCGCGTGAGTTGCTTTTTCTCGATCTCCGATGTGCTCTGTGCCGCTTTCAGTTCCGCTTCGATTTTCTCGATCATCGACGCTTGAGTTTCTTTCGTCCGTCGCAACTCGCGTTCGGCTTCCTCGGCCTTCGCTTTCAACTCGGTGATCTTCTTTTTCCGCGTGAACTTCTCCATCACGGTGATTTCCGCCTGGGCACTGAGCACTTCGAATTTTCGTTGTTGAAGCGTCAGCTCTTTCGCGCGAATCTGTTCGAGTTGCGCGTATCCGTCCTTGACGAGTCCCTTCGTGAAAGTGATATCGTCCTCGGCTTCCTTGAGTTCTTTCTTTTTGAGTTCGAGTGCACCCTTAAATTTGTCGACGTCGCGCTTGTACTCGCCCTGCGGGTCGTCGTACGATTCGAGATCGATCTTTGCCAAAGTGAGTGCCAAGTCGGCCTTGGCGATTTCGCCCTCGGCTTTGTTCTTGGCCTGCGAAAGATCGCTGCGGCTCGACTTCAACTTGCCCTCGGCGGCCTGCCATTTCACATCTTGCTCGTTGATCGATCGCAACAAAACGTCGGTGTCGAGCTTTGCGACTTCATCGCCTTTGCTGACGAGTTTTCCTTCGTCGATGATGGAGACGAGTTTGCCACCGCCTTGGAGATCGCAGTTCACTTGCACCGCGTCGATGCTTTCGAGTTCGCCGCGATCCGTGATCGTAATTTTCAACACGCCCTGCGCGACCGTGGCCGTAACGGGGCGCTCGAAAGAGCGCGTGCCGACGATGTATGGCAACACGTATTTCCAGCCCATATAGACGCCGCCTGCAATCAGGCCGAGCATGACGGCGCGGCGGAGAACACTGCGGAATGGGCTTCTACGGTTGGGATGCGGGCGTCGGGGTGGCAGTGCCGGGAGCGGCGCTGACGACGCCTGGACGGTTGGGAGTGGTGGCAACAGGCTGGTCGGTGTCATCGGTCGGGTATCCTCGATCGTCGAGACGCATCTTCTCCGAGTTTATCAGAAGTCGGATGCGTTGTTGCTCGTAATTGAAGAAACTATCCGCCAGTCCGTTGCGTGCAACCAACAACGATTGTTGCGCACTCAGAATTCGCAGCGTCGCGGCCCCGTCGTCGCCACGGCGTTCGCGATCTTGCACGGGCGCCGTCAACAGTCGCCGTTCGATCGCTAATTGTCGCACTGCGACGAGCAACTGTTGCCGGGCGATTTCGAAGTTGATGCGCTGCCGTCGCAGTTCGCGAATGCCCGTTCGTACGTCGAGTTCGACGTTGTCCGAAAGCGCCATGTAGCTGCGCCGCGAACGCTGATAGATCACCAAACTTTGGCGGTAGACGTTGCGTTCGAATTGGCGATTTAGTGGGCCATCGAACTGCACGCCCGCCGCAAGTCGACTGCCCTCGGCACCGAATGCGACGGGATCTTTGCCACCCACTTCGGTGACGAGCGTTCCGTCGAGTCGTACCGTCAGATCGGACTTGAGCGCGTTCGCGGCAATCGAAACTTTCCGCCACGAATCGGTGACTTGCCCCTTCACATTCTGCAAATCGAGCCGGTTCTCTTTCGCGAACGGCAACAGGTTCTCTTCGGTAAATGGTTGTTCGGGCAGCCGCAGTGTGTAGATGCGTGCGACGGACTCCGCCGCGATCGCGTTATCGACGATGCTCGCCATTTCACGCGCCGACGCCACGACGGCTTTCCAACCCGGTTCGCGGTTCGCTTCGTTAAAGTTCGCGCGAAGTTGCGTCAGTTCCGCACGCAATGCCGCGATCCGCCCGCGGAGTTCGGTCGGCTTGTCTTTCTGCTGGTCGAATGCCGATTTCGCGCGATCCGACTGTTCGGTATCCTCGGTGGGCACCGGTCGTTTGAGATCGTCCGCCAACAGTTTGAGCGCACTCTCCGATGCGGTGATCGCCTTCTCCGCGCGCGTCGAAAATGTGCGCAAGGTCTCGACCGATTCTTGCAGCACTGCGAGCGTGGGCGGGGCGTCGAGTTCAGACTTCCGCTTCCGCTCGAAGACTTCGATCTCGGCGCGTAATTTCTCGACATCGACATCGACGAGTTGAAAGCGATTCAGTGGCGTGTCGTCGAGTTCGACTGCTAACCGTGGCGGTAACCCGAGCAAGAGCTTGTAGCGATCCAGCTGGTTTTGCAGTTCGATTTCGGAGGAAATCAAGTCGCGCCGTGCGGACAGCAACGCCTGAAATACCTGATCGACGTTCGCCACTTGCGTGCGGCCACCCTGAAACAAGATGCGATAAAGTGCGTAGTTTTCTTCCTGGCTTCGCAAGTTCGCCGCCGCATTTCGCACGCTCTGAATTTGCCGCAGAATCTGCAAGTAGCCGCCGCTCTCGACGTTGATCGACGCCCAGAAGAGTTTGCGGAACCGTGCGAAATCGCGCACCGCATACAGCACGTCGCGCTCGCCCTGCGTCAGCGTTTCGAGGCGGATATTTCGCCCGAATCCGCGCAACAACGGTTGGATCAGCGTCATGCCGATGGAACTACTCGCGGTGTGCGTGCGGCCTGTAAATTCCCACATGAAGCTGTTCGCGAAATCGGTGAGTAACTGCCCGCCCGCTGCGAAATTGCGAGTGAAACCTTTATCCGCACTTTGGAGGAGTAAGTTCGATTCCGGGAAGGAACTGCCGCCGCCGATGTGCGAATAATTCGTCGAACGTCGCGCGAAAAATTGCACATCGAACTCGAAGCGGTTCAGCGTCAAAGACAGTGCCTGAATGTAAACGCTTTCCAATCGCGTTTGATACTCGCGGCTATTTTCGAGTGCCTTATCCATCGCTTGATCTTGAGTCAATTTCAGCGCGACACCGGGCGATGCGCCGAGGCTTTCTTCCCAGCCGACCGGTTCGATATCGACGAGGACGCCGTCTTTTTCCCACTTGCGATAACCGATGAACTTGCCCGGATGCTCCATGAAAATCGCTGCCGAGGGATCGTCTGGCGGCTTCGGCGGGCGATCCGGATTCGTCGGATCGGCCAGCCGCGAAGTCACGGCCGGTTCGAGTTGCGTGCGGCCAATCGCATACTCCGGCTTCACGACACGCTGGCTGATAATCGGGTACGTTTCGCGGTCCGCCGAGGCGCGGTAATACGAACGCCCACACCCCGTGGCACACACCGACAACAAAATTAGCCGTTTCCAGTTCCGCACGCACACCCCCGTAGGTCACGTACCAGATCCCATCCGCCAACGCAATACGAGGCGTGTGCTGATCCGTCGTGTACATTCTCCACATGAACATTCCATTCGCGATTCGCCAACTGCCGCTCGTTGCCGATCCTCACGGGATCATTCACGTAACGGATACTCGCGTGCCGCTGGCAACCATCCTCCGACGATTTCGCGTAGGTGAAACGCCGGAAGAAATCGTGTTGCAATTCGATACGCTCGCCTTGGCCGATGTCTACTCCATCGTGGCCGCGTACCTGAACGACCGTGCCCCGTTCGACGAATACCTCCGTAGCGAGAATGCCGAAGACGACGCCGCATGGCAACACGGCCATTCGCAATCGGATCGAGTTGGTCTTAGCGATCGATTGACCGCCCGGAGGGATGCGCAAGTCACATTTTTGCCGCTTTGATCGCGCACGTTTTCCGGGTACACTTTCGTGAACTAATGGAGACTCCAATATGCGATGGTCGTTCGCTGTCA
>JANXNT010001323.1 GCA_025353985.1 Limnoglobus sp. | reverse complement strand
GTCTGCGTAGCGAACGACGAGATCGACTTGCCGCGGGTCCATGACTTCGGTGACGACGGGCAGGTCGTACTTTTGGCCGATATCCTTGAGGATTTTCAGGCCGTCTTCGCCCATTCCCTGGAAGGCGTACGGGCTGGTTCGCGGCTTGAACGCGCCGCCGCGCAGGATGTTCGCACCGCCCGCCTTCACATACTTCGCGATGATGTCCATCGTCTCGTAGCTCTCGACCGCGCACGGACCGGCAATCATCGCCAGACTGCCTCCGCCGATCTTCACTTTACCAACGTAAACCGAAGTATCTTCCTTGTGGAACTCGCGGCTGGCGAGCTTGAACGGCTTCATGATCGGCAGGACTTGCTCGACGCCGGGGATCGCACGGAAGTTCTCCGTATGGCCCTTGGTTTCGTCGCCGATCGCACCGATGATCGTGCGCGATTCGCCGCGACTGACGTGCGGGGTAAAGCCGAGATCTTTCACCGTGGCAATCGCGTGTTCGATCTGTTCGAGTGTCGCATCGGGCCGCAAAACGAGAATCATGGCAATGCCATCCATAGGTCACGACAAAGAGCGGAGAGATTCCGAATATCGTTAATGGTATCGAACCGCGCACATCCGACCACAACCGAACTTTTCGAGACGCGAAATGCCAAAACCGGCGGCGTTCTGGTACCATAATCCCACACGCTCCTTTTCGCTCGAAGACTCTTATGGCTTTGCTGTTCGACCCGACGGAACTCGCCCGCTATGGCGGTCTGACACTCGTGGCGCGGCGCGTCGTCGAGGGGTTCCTCAGCGGCATTCACCGCAGCCCGTTTAAGGGCTTCAGTGTCGAGTTTGCCGAACATCGCCAATATTACCCCGGCGACGAGATTCGACATATCGACTGGAAACTCTGGGCAAAAACCGACCGCTACTACATCAAGGAATACGAAGAAGAGACCAACCTCAAGGCGTTTCTCGTTGTCGATGCCAGCGGCAGCATGAAGTATCGCGGCAAACAGAAGCTCAGCAAGTTCGAGTACGCCCAGCAAGTCGCCGCCTCGATGGCGTACCTGATGCTGCACCAACTTGATGCCGTCGGACTCATCACGCACGATACGAAAGTCAATCAAGTCTCCCCGGCGAAGACGAGTTCGAAGCACTTGCTTATGCTGCTCAGGACGCTCGAAGCGACGAAGCCCGGCGGCGAGACGGCACTCGCGCCCGTCTGGCATGAACTTGCGGGCCACTACCTGAAACGCCGCGGCATGGTGATTATTCTCTCCGATTGCTTCGACGATGCCGAAACGCTCGGGCGGGCGTTGCAGCACCTTCGCTATAAAAATCACGAAGTATTGTTGTTCCACATTCTCGCGCCGGAAGAAGTCGATTTCCCGTTCCAGAACCCGACGAAGTTCCGTAACTTGGAACGAGGCGAGCACGAAATCACGACCGATGCCCGGCGGTTGCGCGAAGAGTACCTGAAGAACTTCGAGCAATATCGGCAGAAGCTGCGTCGGCGTTGCGACGATTTGCGCGTCGATTACGTGATGCTACGAACCGACGAGCCGGTCGATCGTGCGCTCGGCGTTTATCTCGCCCGGCGCACACTCCGCTAACGTAGCCCTCTCGCTCCGCGAGAGGTAAGCAAATGTACTTCACGCGGGTTGATTGGATATGTTTTGTTAGCCCGAAGCGCTAGCGAGGGAGTCGTGGCGAGTCTTCGAGACGCGACGCAAAAC